>JASHVP010000106.1 GCA_030044475.1 Thermoplasmata archaeon
CCCCCGGGCACGAGCACCCGGTAGAGCGCGCCCCAGACGGTGGCGAGCCAGGCGAGGTACTCCTCGTGGCGGCGCGCGTCGGAGTAGCCGGCGTAGGCGATCCCGACGTTGTACGGCGGGGAGGTGATCGCGAGGTGGACCGATTCGGTGGGGAATCCCTGCAGGACCTCCAGGGCGTCGCCCTGGATGACAGAATCGATCCACCGAGCCTTCGACCCCGCGGTCCGGCCCGGCTCGGCCCCGAGCTCCGACACGTCCGGCCCGCCCAGCCCCATGTCGACCATGAATCTTCCGGACGGTTCCGCGGTGCCGGGGCCGGGTCCGCCGCCTTGGGGAGGTGGGGCGAGTAGCGGCGGGCCCCGGTCGCGCCGGTTAACCGTTTAACCCCCTCCCCGTGGTCGGGGGCCATGGCCATCCGCATCGCCGTCCCGAAGGAGACCGTACCCGGGGAGCGGCGCGTGGCGCTGGTGCCCGAGACCGTCGGGAAGCTCGTCAAGGGCGGCTGGGAGGTCGTCGTCGAAGCCGGGGCCGGCGAGTCGGCCGGTTTCCCGGATGCCGAGTACACCGCCGCGGGCGCGACGATCGCCCCGAGCGCGAAGAAGCTCGGGCCTGCAACGATCGTCGTCGGCGTCCAGCCGCCGGAGGCGGCCTCGGTCGCCCGCTCGGAGGCCGGGACCCGGTGGATCTCGCTCCTGTACCCGGGCCGCCACCTCGACGTCGTCCGGGCGATGGTCAAGGCGAAGACCCAGGGGTTCGCGCTGGAGCTGTTGCCCCGCATCACCCGGTCCCAGAGCATGGACGTCCTCTCCTCGCAGGCGACGGTGGCCGGCTACCGGGCGACGTTGCTCGGCGCCGAACTGTGTCCCAAGTTCTTTCCGATGCTCACCACCGCCGCCGGGACGATCCGGCCGTCGAAGGTCCTCATCCTCGGCGCCGGGGTCGCCGGACTGATGGCGATCGCGACCGCCCGCCGGCTGGGCGCGGTCGTGGAAGCGTACGACGTCCGGCGGGCCGCCGGGGAACAGGTCCGCAGTCTCGGCGCGAAATTCCTCGAGCTGCAGATCAACGCCGAGGGCGCGGGCGGCTACGCCCGCGAGCTGACCGACTCGGAGAAGGCGCAGGAGCAGGTGATGCTCGCGAAGGCGATCGCCGACGCCGACGTCGTCATCACGACGGCGAACGTCCCGGGGCGACGCGCCCCGCTGCTCGTGCGCAAGGAGATGGTCGACCAGATGCGGCCGGGCGCCGCCGTCGTCGACCTCGCCGCCGAGTCCGGCGGGAACTGCGAGCTCACGAAGCCCGGCGAGCGGATCGTCGTCCACGGCGTGACGATCGCGGGGCCGCTCAACCTGCCGAGCGAGCTCGCCTTCCATGCGAGCCAGATGTACGCGAAGAACCTCCAGGCGTTCCTCGGGCTCCTGCTCGACGCGCACGGCAACGTCGTCCCCGAGTTCACCGACGAGGTGTTGGCCGCGAGCCTCCTTACGCGCGACGGGACCGTGACGAACCCCGCCACGGCCCAGCTGCTCGCCGGAGGCTCGTAGCGTGGCCGCGGACCTTTGGACGGCCCTGTTCATCGCGATCCTCGCCGCGTTCACCGGGTACGAGGTGATCAGCCGGGTCCCGGTGCTCCTCCACACGCCGCTGATGAGCGGCTCGAACTTCATCCACGGGATCGTCCTCGTCGGGGCGATCGTCGCCCTCGGATTCGCCACGACCCCGCTCGAGCAGGCGATCGGGCTCGTCGCGGTGATCATGGGCGCGATGAACGTGACGGGCGGCTACGCCGTCACCGAGCGGATCCTGGCGATGTTCGACCGCTCGAAGCGCAAGGGAGGCGGTCCCCCGTGACGGACGTCCTCGGCACCGTCACCGACGCGGTCTACGTCGTCGCGGTCCTCGTCTTCATCCTCGGCCTGAAAGCGCTCAGCTCGCCCGAGACGGCGCGTCGCGGGATCATCTACGCGGGGGTCGCGATGCTCGCCGCGGTCGCGGTCACGTTCCTGAGCCCGGGCCTCTCCAACTTCCTCCTCATCGCGGTCGGCGTGATGGTCGGCGGCGGGATCGGCTACTACTGGGCGCGGGTCGTCAAGATGACGGCGATGCCCCAGATGGTCGCCGTCTTCAACGGCATGGGGGGCGGCTCCGCGGCCGCGATCGCGGCCGTCGAGATCCTCGGGGGCATCTCCGACCGCACGATCGTCGGACTGAGCATCGCGGGCGCGGTGATCGGGTCGATCTCGATCGCGGGGAGCGTGATCGCCTTCCTGAAGCTCCAAGGCTGGCTTCCCTCGAAACCGCTCGTCCTCCCGGCGCGGCAGGTCGTGAGCTCGGCGGTGCTCGTGGTCGCCGTCGGGTTCGGGGTCTTCGGGGCGGTCGTCTCCGAGCTGACGTGGTTTCTGCCGTTCTTCCTCCTGCTCCTGCTCTACGGGGTCCTGCTGACCCTGCCGATCGGCGGCGCCGACATGCCGGTCGTCATCAGCCTGTTCAACGCCCTCACGGGCATCGCCGTCGCGCTCGACGGGTTCGCGCTCGTGAGCGGGCCCCTCGGCGACGCCGGCTACGCGATGGTGATCGCCGGGACGCTCGTGGGGGCAGCCGGTTCGCTGCTCACGGTCCTCATGGCGCGGGCGATGAACCGGTCGATCGGGAACGTCCTCTTCGGGGCGTTCGGCGCGGTCGAGGAGAGCGGCGGTCCGATCCAGGGGTCGATGCGCCCGATGGAGATCGACGACGCGGCCTCGCTCCTCGAGTACGCGAACCTCGTTATCGTCGCGCCCGGCTACGGGATGGCCGTCGCGCAGGCCCAGCAGAAGGTGAAGGAGCTCACGGACGTGCTCGAGGCGCGGGGCGTGACGGTGAAGTTCGCGATCCACCCCGTCGCGGGCCGGATGCCGGGCCACATGAACGTCCTCCTCGCCGAGGCCGGCATCGCGTACGACAAGCTGTTCGACCGCGACGAGATCAACGCGGAGTTCCCGAACGCGGACGTCGTGCTCGTCATCGGCGCGAACGACGTCGTCAACCCCGCCGCGCGACGCGCCGGCAGCCCGCTGCAGGGGATGCCGATCCTCGACGTCGACCGGGCGAAGAACGTCCTGGTGATCAAGCGGGGGCAGGGGAAGGGGTTCGCCGGCATCGAGAACGACCTCTTCTACGCCGACAACTGCCACATGCTCTACGGCGATGCCCAGGCGGTCGCGGGGAAGCTCGTCGCCGCGATCAAGAAGTCGTAAGGCCATGGGCCCGCCTCCGCGCCGTCGCGCTCGCCCTCCCCGACGCCGGGTCCGTCTCCGCCTGCGTCCGGCCCGGCGCGGCGACCTCCCGGTGCTCGCGGCGCACCGCCTCGGGATGTGGCGGGACATCGAGCGGACGCGTGCGGAGGGCCCTCGGTGGACCGAGCCGGAACTGACGCGCTCGTTGGCGGTCTATCGCCGGTGGGCCGCGCGGGAGATGCTCGCCGGGCGGCTCGCCGGGTTCGTGGTCGAGACCGACGACGGCCGCCCGGCCGGCAGCGGGATGGTCTGGCTCCAGCCGGTGCAGCCTCGCCCGGGACCGGACGTGGGCTGTGTCCAGCCGTACATCCACTCGATGTTCACCGAGCCCGAGTTCCGGGGCCAGGGGGTCGCCTCCCGGGTCGTCCGCGCCCTCCTGCGGTGGTCGACCGACCGGGGGTACACCCGCGTCACCCTGCACGCCTCGGAACAGGGCCGCCCGGTCTACGAGCGGCTCGGGTTCGCCCCGAGCCGCGAGATGCGGCTCGAGCTGCCCTCACGCCGCCGGCGGGGCCGGGCTCGCTGAGACCGCCGCGGGCGGCGCCGGGGTGTCCGTCGGCTCGCCCCGCGCCTCCGCCCGGAGCAGCTCGACGAACAGGGCGAGCAGGATCGCGGTGAAGACGACGTCCATCACTTGGCTCGGCCACGAGATCCCGTCGTCCCAGGCCCAGACGTTGAGGCCGAGGTCGTAGTTCAACGAGCCGACGAACGCCGCGAACCAGAGGTACCAGCGGGCGCGCGCGCCCGCCAGGGCCACGGGGAGGAGCCAGACGAGGATGTTGAACGAGAGGAACGGGGTGAGCAACGCGAACCCGACGAGCACGAGCGAGACCGACCGGGCCGGCGACCGGACCCGGAAGAACGCGTAGAACACCAGGGCGACCGTCAGCGCCGCTTGGAGCCCTTCGATCCACGTCGAGGCCGGGAGCAGGTTCTGGAAGAGCAGCACCCCGTAGAAATTCAGCGAGAACGACCGTCGCCCGATCTGGCTGAGGAAGACCGGGGTGAGGAAGCCGTCCCTCCAGACGGCGAAACAGAGGAGCGTCACGGCGCCGAACGACGCGGCGGCGGCGAAGAACGACAGCCAACGACGCCGGGGGTACGTCCCGCTCACTCCGAGGACCGGGAACAGGTTGGGAAAGCGCGCCGTCGCGAGGAACCCTCCGATCGCGGCGGCGAGCACCTCGTTGCGGGCGCCGAGGTACAGGACGAGGAAGATCGTCGTCGGGACGATCGTGTTCGTCGCTCCGTCGATCTGCGACGAGAGGAGCGGCACAAACAGGACCGACGTCGTCACGTAGAGGAGGACGTACCGCCGGTCGTTCCCCCCCGTCAGCCAGACGAGCGGTACGATCGCGAGGGCGACCACCCCCCACGCGACGTAGATCCCCGGCAGCCCGCCGAGGCTACCCGCCGCGTCGATCAGCACGGCGGCGAACCCGTACGGCACCTCGATCGTCGACCCGCAGTCCGGTACGGTGAACGGGTTCTTCCCCTGCAGGAACGCCCGACCCTGGCTCAGCTCGCCGATCGGGTCGCTCACCCCGGGCGGGTGGCAGCCGTAGTTCCCGCTGAGGAGCCCATAGGCGGAGACGGTCACGAAGGCGATCGTCGCGGCGACCAGGAGCGGCCGCCAGTCGAGCCAGTGGAGGTCCTCCCGACCCGAGATGCGCCGAAGGAACCGGAGGACCTTGGGCCGCAGCGCGGCTCCCCGCTCGGTCCGATAGAGCAGGACGAGGAGGTTGACGGCGCTGAGCGCCCCGAAGACGCCCCAGGTGATCAGGTTGAACCAGATGTCGCTGATGAAGTCGACCGCCGCGGACAACGTCGTCGGGGCTCGCCGAGCGGAGCCGCGCTATTTCAGGGCTCGGTCAGGCCGGAATTCGGACGGTCAGAGGAGGGACGGTCGTTCCCCCCGTTCTACGGCCCGTGCGTAGTCCCTCTGGACGATCCGTTTCAGCAGCGCCGCCGGGCTCCCCCAGATGGGGAACCGCCGGAGCGAACCGGCGGCCTGCCCGACGCCGAGCGCGACCACGGAGCCCCGCTCGGCGTACCGGAACGGCACGAGGGGGCGGTCGAACCAGCGGGCGACGAGGTTCTGGGACGCCACCCGGGCCTCGGCGAGGGCCGCCTGGGCCGTGGCGGGCACCGGGGCGCCGGTCGCGGGGTCCGTATGTTGGGCCACGTCTCCGATCGCGAAGACTCCGGGATGGCCCGCGACCTCCAGCGTGGCGTCGACCGCGATCCGCCCCGCCCGGCCGTGGACGACCGGGAGCGATTGAACCACCGGGGGAGCTTCGAGTCCCGCGCACCAGACGAGGATGTCGGCAGCGAAGACCGTTCCGTCCTCCAAGTGGACCAACTTCGGCTCGACCCGGGCGACGTTCACGCCCGGAACGATCGTGACTCCCCCGCGCGCGAGGACCCGACGGGCCCGGTCGATCAGCGGAGGGGCGAATCCGGCGAGGAACGGCAGCGAGCCGGTGACGAGGAAGACGGCCGGAGGGCGAGCGTCGGGGCCGGCGACCGCGCGCCAGTCGGTCGTCGCGATCTCGGTCGCCACCTCCGTCCCCGTCGAGCCGCCCCCGACCACGACGACGCGGGGCCGACGCTCTCCGGGGAGCGTCCCGGACGCTCGCTCCGTCGCCACCAGGTCGGCCGCGAGTCGCTTCGCGCCCGAGAGCCGGTAGACCTGGTGCGTGTGGTCCGCCGCTCCCGGTACGCCGTAGTACGCCGCGACGTTCCCGAGCGCGATGGCGAGGGATCGGAACGACAGGACGTCGGTGTCGAGGCGGACGCGGCGCTGCTCCAGGTCGATCTCCTGGACATTCCCCTGCTGAAGACGTACCGGCGTGCGGTCGAACACGGTGGCGAGGGGGACCACGAACCGGTCCGCCCGATCTCCGGCCTCGGCGAGCCGGCCCACCTCGTAGAGCTCGGTCCGGAGGACGTGCACGGGGTTTCGGTCGACGAGCGTGATCGGGATGCGGCCGCGCGATCGCCGCGCGACCTCCTGGGCGACCGTGAGCCCCGCGTAGCCCGCCCCGAGCACGAGAAGACCCGGCGCAGGGCCCGGCTCAGGGGCGGCGGGAGTCGCGGCGACCGAATCCATAGCCGGGGGTGGCCCCGTCGACCTTAGGCTTGGCGCGCCGACGGACGGGACCTCGACAGGCGTCAAACTGATGGCCTTCCACCGCACTCCCGGCCGTCCGCGCCGAAGGACCGGGAGGTCCCCGCGCGGTCGGACCTGGTGAACCTGCGGTGCGCCGTACTCCCGGCATGGCGGGGACCGGGCGGGGCTCCCCGGCCGCGCCTCGGGACCGGATCCGGTGCCTCCCATGACGAGCTCCCCGACCTCCCCGGCGCTCCTCGACGAGTTGGGGGACTTCACGACGACGAATCGCCGGATGCTCGTCCTCCTGCCGTGGGCGCTCCTCATCGGGCTCGCCGCGGCGCTCATCGCCGTCGCGCTGCTGGGGCTGATCGGCCTGTTCACGAACCTGTTCTACTACCAGCGACTCTCGGTCTCGTTCGTCTCTCCCGCCGGGAACTCGCTCGGTCTCTTGGCGATCGGCGTCCCGCTCCTCGGGGGCCTGATCGTCGGCGGGATGGCGAAGTTCGGCTCCGAGCGGATCCGGGGCCACGGCATCCCCGAGGCGCTGGAGGCGATCCTCGTCCACAAGAGCGCGATCGAGCCGAAGGTGACCGTGCTGAAGCCGGTGGCGACCGCGGTGTCGATCGGTTCCGGAGGACCGTTCGGGGCCGAGGGCCCGATCATCATGACCGCCGGGGCCTTCGGTTCGGTGTTCGGGCAACTGGTCCGGATCTCCTCCGCCGAACGCAAGACCCTCCTCGTCGCCGGCGCCGCGGCCGGCATGGCCGCGACGTTCAACACGCCGCTCGCCGCCCTGCTGCTCTCGGTCGAGCTGCTCCTCTTTGAGTGGAAGCCCCGCAGCCTGATCCCCGTCGGGGTCGCCGTCGCCGCCGCGACAGTCCTTCGGTGGCAGATCCTCGGTTCCGGGCCGCTCTTCCCGATCCCCACGACCGGCACGCCGACCGCGGTGACGATCGGGTCGGTCCTGGTCCTCGGCCTCGCGGCCGGTGTCGCCTCCGCCCTCCTGACCCGCGCGGTCTACGCGTCCGAGGACGGCTTCCGTCGGTTGCCGATCCCGTGGGTCTGGTGGCCCGCCCTCGGCGGGATCGCGATCGGGGTCGGGGGCCTCGTCCAAGCCCGGGCCCTCGGCGTGGGGTACAACTCCATCGATGCGATGCTGCTGGCGCAGCTCGGGCTCACCGTCATCCTCTCACTGCTCATCGTGAAGGCGGCGATCTGGACGATCTCCCTCGGCTCCGGAACGTCGGGCGGGGTGCTCGCCCCGCTCTTGATCCTCGGGGGGGCGCTCGGAGGGCTGTTCGCGGTCGTGCTCCCCGGCGGGTCGACGTCGCTGTTCGTCCTCGTCGGAATGGGGGCGATGATCGGCGGGACGATGCGCGCCCCGTTCACGGGCGTCGTCTTCTCGCTCGAGCTGACCCACGACCTGCCGGCGGTCCTCCCGCTCCTCGTGGCAGCGCTCGCCGCCGACGCGGTCACCGTGCTCGTGATGAAGCGGTCGATCCTCACCGAGAAGGTCGCCCGGCGGGGCGTCCACGTCGCCCGGGAGTACTCGGTCGACCCGCTCGAACAGATCCCCGTGCGCGCCGTGATGCAACGCGGACTGGTGACGGTCTCGGCGAACCTGAGCGTCGAGGAGGCGCTCCGCGCGTCGACCCCTTCGGGGAGCCGCGAGGTCGGGATCGCGTTCGAGGACGACGACCACCGGTCGGTCGGGTTCCTCTCGCGGTCCGACCTTCGGTCGTACGTCGAGCTCGGGGGCGAGCCGAACCGCCGGGCGGTCACGCTCGCGCCCGACCCCACGATCTCCGTCCTCGCCGACGAGCCGACGCGGGCGGCCGCGGCCCGGCTCGCCCAGGTCGACGGCATGGCCCTCCCCGTGTACGACCGGTCGGACGACCGGCACCTCGTCGGCTTCGTCAATCGGGAGACCCCGTTCGCCGCTCGCGTCCTCTGGACCGAGAACGAGGAGCGACGCGAGCGCGTCCTCGCCTCGCCGCTGGAGGGGGCCTGGGAAGGTCTCCGGCGGTGGTTCGGTCGCGACCCCCCGGGCTCGCGCGATGACTCCTGAGAGCTCCCCCCGCGGAGCGAGGACCGGCCGGACGGCCTCTCCGAAGCGAAAGCGCCAAGCCACTTTCGCCCCCGAACCTGTTCTGCGGACGCGACCCTTAGTACCTGCGCGGGTTCGCCGCTGACCGATCCATGGGGAGTACTTCGCCGGCGCCGGTCCTCGAGACTCACGAACTCACCCGAAAATTCGGCGAGCTCACGGCGGTCGACCGGCTGACGCTCTCGGTCCGACCCGCCGAGGTGTTCGGGCTGCTGGGCCCGAATGGCGCCGGCAAGACGACGACGTTGAAGATGCTCACCACCCTCCTTCCGCCGTCCTCGGGCACGGCGACGGTCGCGGGGTACGATATCGTGCGGCAGCCGGCCCGGGTGCGCCGGAGCATCGGCTACGTCCCCCAGCTCATCTCGGCGGACGCCCAGGTCTCCGGCTACGAGAACCTCTGGGTCTTCGCGCGGCTCTATCGGATCCCCGCGGACGAGCGGGACCGGCGGATCCGCGAGGCGCTCGACTTCATGGGGCTCTCCGTCGTCGCCGACGAGCTCGTCAAGAACTACTCGGGCGGCATGATCCGTCGTCTGGAGATCGCGCAGACGCTGATGCACCGGCCGCGCGTGCTCTTCATGGACGAGCCGACCGTCGGGCTCGACCCGCTCGCGCGGGACGCCGTCTGGGAGCAGCTCGGGCGGCTGACCACCCACTTCGGCACGTCGGTCGTCCTGACCACGCATTACATGGAGGAGGCCGAGCGGCTCTGCGAGCGGCTGGCGATCCTCCATCGCGGCCGGATGGTCGCCCTCGGTACCCCGGCGGAGTTGAAGGCGAGCCTCGGCCGACCGGGTGCGACGCTCGAGGAGGTCTTCGCCCACTACGCGGGCGCGGAGATCGAGACGACCGGCAGCTATCGGGAGACCGGGAGGACGCGGCGTGTCGCTGTCCGCCTCGAGTGAGGCGGCGGCGACGCCGGGCGCTCCCGGCGTTCTGGACGCGATCGAGGGGGCGATCGGGCAGACCGTCGCGATCATCGGTCACGAGGCCCGCAAGCTGTCGCACGACCCCTCCGAGCTCCTGCTCCGCGCGGTCCAGCCGGCGCTCTGGCTCGTCGTATTCGGGAGCGTCTTCACCTCGATCCACGCGATCCCGACCGGGTCGTACTCGTACCTCCAGTTCCTGACCCCGGGGATCCTGGCCCAGAGCGTCCTGTTCATCGCGATCTTCTACGGGATCGCGTCGATCCGGGAACGCGAGCTCGGGATCATCACGAAGTTCCTGGTGAGCCCCACCCCGCGCGCGGTCCTCGTCGGGGGCCGGGCGCTGTCCGCGAGCATGCGGGGCCTCTCGCAGGCAGTCATCGTCGTCGTGCTCGCCACCGCCCTCGGCGTGCGGCTGAACACCGACCCGCTCGCGATCGTCGGGATCGTGGTGGCGATCGTGCTCGGGTCCGCCCTCTTCTCGACGCTGTCGATGATCATTGCGAGCCTCGTCAAGACCCAGGAGCGGTTCCTCGGGATCGGCCAACTGCTCACGATGCCGCTGTTCTTCGCGAGCAACGCGATCTACCCGCTCTCCCTGATGCCGTCGTGGCTGCGCCCGATCACCCTCGCGAATCCCCTGACCTACCTGGTCGACGCGCTCCGGGGCCTGATGCTCCCCGGGTACTCCGGCGTCTTCCCGGTCGGCGTCGACCTGGCGGTGCTCTTCGCGGTGACGGTCGTCCTGGTGCTGGCCGAGTCCCGGCTGTATCCGCGCATGGCGCAGTGAGCCGGGGGCCGGCCCCCGGGCGACCGGTGCGCCCGATCGTCCGCGGGGGCCCCTACTCCTGGTTCGGATACAGCGCGACCCCCGGGGTTCCGGACGTGCCGATCGCGCCGAACCCTCCGGGCGACCCGACCCCTCCGACGGCCCCGTCCGCCCCGCCGGCCGACGCGTGGGTACCGGCCCCGTTCTCGCCGCCGGCGCCTCCGAGTCCCGCGACGCCGACCCCGCCGCCCGAGCCGCCGGATCCGGGACAGGCGAGTCCGGCGTAGCAGTCGTCGAGCCCGCCGGCGCCGGCGACGACGCTGTTGCCGCCGAACACCACGCCGACCTGCTGCGTCACGGCGCTGATGTTGCAGATCGCGCCGTCTTCGCCCGAACCTCCGTGGCCTCCGTTTCCCGAGCCGCCGCCGGTTCCTCCGTCGCCCCCGTTCCCGCCGTTGCCTCCGTGACCGCCGACGCCTCCGGCGCCGGCCGTCGCTCCGCTGCCGCCTCCGCCGCCGGCGCCTCCCATGCCGCCGGTTCCCCCGGTGCCACCGGAGCCCCCGGTGCCTCCGGTCCCTCCGACTCCGCCGGCGCCACCTTCGGCGACGTCGTAGGTGAACGTATCATCCGTGAGGTAGCTGGTGCCGGAGTCGAGGTAGAGACCGCCGCCGTCCCCGAACCCGCCGCCCCCGCCGGCTCCGCCGGATCCGCCGGTCCCTCCGTTGGAACCGTTCCCCCCGTTCCCCGCGACGCCGCCGGCGCCTCCCTTGCCGCCGGTCCCGAGCCCCGCGGCCCCGCCCGCGTAGCCCCCCGAGCCGCCGACGCCGCCGGTCCCGCCGGTGGATCCGTACACTCCCGAGGTCCCGGACCCCCCGGCCCCTCCCGGACCGCCGAAGGCCCCGTCGCGCACGAAGGAATCGTTCGTGAGGATCAGCGAAGCCGCCCCGGAGCTGACCCCGCCCCCGACGCTGGGGCCGCCGTTGCCGCCCACACCGGCCGGCTCCGGGGTGGGGGGCGAGGACGCGTTCGTCCCGTTCGTTCCCCGGCCCCCGGCGCCGCCGGCGCCCCCGTTCTCGGAGGCCCCCGTGCTCACTCCGGAGCCGCCGTATCCTCCGAGGGCTCCGGCTCCGCCGGCGGTTCCGTACGCCGCCGCGACGTCATACGCGCCAGGGGCGCCCGCTCCTCCGGTCCCGCCGGTCGCGGTGCAGCTCTCGAACGTCGAGTTGTTCAGCCACAACGGGACACTGCCCCCCTGGGCCACGCACCCCCCGCCGGCCGACCCGCCTCCGCCCCCGGTCATCGAGCCGTAGAACGGTCCCGTCGGGCCTGGAAGTCCCGCGGCCAGTCCCTTGGCCCCGGCCGCGCCTTTGCCGCCCGCGCCCCCACTCAACGTCGACCCGGACGCGCCGGAGGCACCGAATCCGCCCATTCCCGCCGGCGCCGCGGGGCCCCCGGCCCCGCCGGCCCCGGGCGTGCCCGCCGTCCCTGCCGCACCCCCGCTCCCGCCGATGGCGTAACCGCTTTCGAACAGGTCGCCGGAGCCGATCAGCGCTCCGGCCCCGACACAGCCTCCGCTGCTGAGGCCTCCGAGGCCGGAACTCGGACCCCCTCCGCCGACGGCTGGATCGCCGCCCGCCGCGCCGTTGGCGCCCGAGTGGCCCGCTCCCCCCAGACCCCCCGGACCGCCGGAACCTCCGGAACCCGTCGGGGACCCTCCGCTGCCGCCCACGCCCCCGGAGTCGTAGGTGAGGGCCGAGCCTCCCGTTCCACCGTTGGCGCCGGAACCTCCGGCCCCTCCCCCGCCGCCCATCGCCTCACACGCTTCGAACGTCGAGTCGTTCAGGAAGAGGGTCCCGACG
>JASHVP010000107.1 GCA_030044475.1 Thermoplasmata archaeon
GGCAAGTATCCCGTGGACGACCTGCTGCTGAAGACCGAGCTCGCCGCGAACTACCTGGCCGAGACCGGGCGGGCGCGTCGCGAACCGATCACGGCCCTGGCGATCGGCGTCCATTGCGAGGATTGCCTCTACTGGTCGCTCCGAGCTCCGCAGGAGCGGCTCGACGACTTCGGACCGGAGTACACCTCGCCCGAGATCCTGAACCGATTGGCCGCCCACTTCCAGTGCCACGGGCTCTGAGCGGCGCCCCAATTCTCTTCTGGCCGATCCGCTCGGTGGCGCGATGCGGTTCCCGTCCGCCGAGTGGGCCGTTGCGTTCCGCGCCGCCCTCAACGCGAACGTCGCCTACCGCGAGGCGGCCCGGGCGTGGGAGGGGGACGTGCTGTTCCGGGTCCGGCCGTCGGAGCCGGACGCCCCGGCTCCGGGCATCCATCTCGCCCTCGCCCACGGAACGTGCTCCTCCGCGACGTACCATGCGGATGCGCGCGCCGTCGCGACGGAGTTCGTCATCGAGGGACGGGCCGAGGACTGGGGCCGGCTGCTCCGTCACGAGGTCGACCCGGTCGCGGCGATCCTGCACGGCGTCCTGAACGTCCGGGGGAACCTCGCGAAGCTCCTGCGGTTCAACCGGGCGGCGAAGGAGCTCGCGGAGACCGCGAGCACGATCCCGACCGACCCGTGAGCGGTCGGGTCCCCCGGCGGCTCAGGCGGCGGCGGGCCGGGGGGCCGGGACCGGCCCCGACAGCGGCCCCGCCGGTTGGACCGGAGGCGCCGGGGGACGGGGCGGCGGCGGCATCAGCCGCTGCTTCAGGAACGCGACGATCCGGGCCCACGCGTCCTCGGCGGGCCCGACCCGGTACGCGGAGAGGTCGCGGGAGAGGAAGTCGTGCTGGACGCCCGGCACCACCACGAACTCCGGGCCGCCGCCGGAGGTCGCGAATTGGGCCCGGAGCCGGTCGGTGGCGCGGTCGGAGCCGGCCGCGACGACCAAGGTCGGAGCGGTCACCAGGCGGGGCAACGTCGCCGGACGCACCGGTTGCGGGTACGCGAGCGCGACGGCCCCCAAGCGCGTGTCCTGGGCGGCGAGGGCCAGGGCGAGGGAGCCGCCGTAGGACGCCCCGAACACGGCCGAGCGGGCGGCGTCGACCATCTCGCGGCCGCGCAGGTACGCCAGCGCGTCGACGTAGAGCCGGAGCAGCGGCGTGACCCGAGGCGAGTCGACGCCGACGCCGCCCCGGAACCGGGCGCCCGCCCGCATCGAGAAGTGCGTCGAGGGGCCGCCGAGGTCGCTTTTGACGAGGTCCGGAACGAGGACCTCGAACCCCTCTCGGGCGAAGCGGATCGCCCCGTCGAGCATCGTCGTCGTGATCCCATAGACGTCCGGCGTCCCGAGGACGACGGGATGCTTGACGACCTTCGTGGGCGCGAGCAGGATCCCCTGCGCTCGCCCGGACGGGGACTCGGGGGAGTCGAACCACACCCGTTCGCTCCGGTAGAGCGGCGCGGGAGCGCCGGGCTTCTTCTCGGTCTGGAGCCAGGTCTTGTTGAGGAAGTCCAGGACGCACAGCTTGTACCGCTCCTTCGTCAGAATCACCACGGCCTGACGAGTCCCGCAGATGTCGCAGACGCCGACCACGCCGCTGCCGAACTCCGGGTCCGGCAGGTCGAGCATCCGGTCGTCGTCGCGCATCGCCGGTACGACGGAACGAGCCGGGCCCGCGACTTAACGGTTGCCGCCGCGCGGCGGCGTCGGAAGCCGACGACCGACCCGGCGCTCCAGCCGCTCGCGGTCCCGCGGAACGAGGACGGTCAACCCCCGGAGCCGGAGCCGCTCCGCGAGCACCCGGTCGGCGGTCACCACGAGGGACCGATCTCGGGCGGCCGCGTCCAAGATGGCGTCGTCCCCGACCCCCGGTGCGGGGAACGTCGGGAACCGGCGGGCCAGTGCCCGGGCGAGGTCGGCCCCGAGCACGCGACGCGCCACGAGTCGGTCGAGCTCGTCGACCACGGACGACGGGACGGCGAGCTGGGCTCCCTCGACCAGTCCCCGGACCTCCCGCTCGAGCGGGAAGCCGGTCCGGGCGACGAGGAACAGCGCGTTCGCGTCGACGAGCACCCGGCGGCGCCCGGGGGCGAGGTCGGGGCTACGGGCGGACGACGACGACGCCGAGCTGGTCCCGGTCGTACTCCGCCCCTCCGGCCCGACCCCGAAGCAGGTACCGCTGCGCCTTCTGGTTCGCGGTCTTCGGGATCTCGTCGATGAATTCGAGATACTTCGGTACCATGAAGAACGGCAGCTCCCGGACGCAGAACTCGAACAGCTCCTTCGGGTCGACCGCGCGGCCCGGCTTCAGCTGCACGAACGCCTTCACGTCCTCCTCCCCGAGCGGCGACGGCACCCCCACGACGACCGTCTCGAAGACGTCGGGATGGCGGTTCAGCGCCGACTCCACGTCGTAGGGCGCGAGGTTCTCCCCCCGACGGCGGATGACGTCCTTCTTGCGGTCGACGAAGTAGTAGTACCCGTCCGCGTCCCGCGTGACGAAGTCGCCCGTGTGGAACCAGAGGTTCCGCCACGACTCGACGGTCTTCGCCGGCTGGTTCCAGTAGCCGAGAAACATCGTGAACGGCGCGCGCGGGCGGACCACGAGCTCCCCGCGGGCGCCGACGGCGACGGGCCGGTCGTCGTCATCGACCACGTCCGCCTCGACGAACCCGAGCGGCAGCCCGATGGAGCCGACTCGGATCGCCGCCGGTGGGTTCATCAGGGTCGTGCAACCGCACTCGGTCATCCCGTACAGCTCGACCACCGTGAGGTCGAACCGCCGCTCGAAGTCGGTCCAGATCGCCCGCGTCGTGCCCGCCGTGAGCGCCGTCCGGACGGAGTGCGCGCGATCGGACGGCCGCGGCGGCTGTTTGTAGAGCACGTTGATCATCGCGATCAGGAGCGAGACGTGCGTCGCCCCGGCCGACGCCGCGCTCTCCCAGAACGTCGACGCGTGGAACCGCTCGTCGAACGCCGCCGTGAGGTCGCCCAGCAGCGCGACGAGGGTGGTCATCTCTTGGGCGTTGCAGTGGAACAAGGGGAGGGCGGTGAACAAGACCGCGTCGGGGGTCAGCCGACTGCGGGCCGCGATCTCGAGCGGCGTGACGATCTGCTTCTCGTGGGGGATCACCGCGCCCTTGGGGGGGCCGGTCGTCCCGCTCGTATAGAGGATCGCCACCGGATCGCTCGGGTGGATCGCCGGCGGGTCCGGGAGCGGTCGGTCCGAGGGAAGGTCGCGGAATCGGCCGACGCCGGCCGGCAGGTCCGGCCCAGCGTCGTCGGGTCCCGCGACCCACTCGCGCGGGATCTTCAGGTGGGACCGGAGGGGTTCGTACAGATCCCACAGCCGCCGGTCGATGACGAGCCCGGCGGGCGCGCTGTCGTCCAACTCGTAGCGCAGGATCTCGCCCTTCAGCGCGGTGTTGAGGGGGACCAGGACGGCGCCTCGCTTCGCGGCCCCGAACCACAGGAGCGGGAACTCCGGGGTATTGAACAGGAGCGCCGCCACCCGGTCCCCGGCGTCCACTCCGGCCTCGGCGAGCCCGTTCGCCACCCGTTCGGACTCGCGGTCGAGCTCCTCGTAGGAGATCGTCCGGCGCCCGAACCGGAGGGCCGGCCGTGCCCCGTTGCGCCGCCCCCGGCTCCGGATCAGGTCCGCCACGTCGTGGGGCCGGTCCGGGGGCAGGTCCATCGGTCGGCGCAGCGGTGGACGGGCTTAAGGCGGTGCGCCCCGGGCCGGCGGAGGCTTCTTTACGAGCGGCCGACTTCGCGGCGCGTGCCGAAGGCGAGCGAGCCGTACCGACCGGAGGCGCCGATCGTGCCGGAGCTCGCCTCGGGGGCGGTCGTCGTCCACCGGGCCCGGGGCCGGATCCTGCTCCTCCATCACGCGGCGGAGGATCGGTGGTGCCTCCCCAAGGGACACGTCGATCCGGGGGAGTCCCTGGGGACGGCGGCGCTCCGGGAAGTGCGGGAGGAGACCGGGCTCGCGAACGTCACGCTCGACCGCGAGGTCGGCGAGGTCTCGTACCGGTTCTACCTGCCCGGCCGGCGGGAGAACGTGCACAAGACGACCGTCTTCTACCTCGCGTGGACCGGGGAGGAGTCGGTCCACGCCGAACCGATCTTCGACCGATTCGCGTGGATGGACGCCGAGGAGGCCCTCCGCGCCGTCCCGTACGAGACCGACCGGACCATGATCGTGGCGACCCGGGCCCTCCTCCGCGAGGGGCGGGCCACGTCCGACTGAGACGCGCCGCGACGAAGGGAGAACGGGTTGGCCGTTCCCGAGGGGGACCCCTCGGGGCCGTGCGCTCCCGTCAGAGGGGTCGCGCCGGCTCGTCGGGCATCGACGGCCCCGACTGGGGGGCGGCCGGTGCCGAGGACGCCGGTCCGGCTTCCGCCGCGGGCGGCACGCCGTGGGGCCAGCTCTCGCCGTACCCTCCGACCAGCTCCTTGCGGGCCCGCCGCCGGGCGTAGGAGCGCCACTCGATGACCCCGACCGTCCCGACCACCACGACCACGGCCGCGGCGATGAGGAGCAGGCCGGCGAATCCCGCGGGTGCTCCCGCCGCCGCCCCGACGCACGCCGAGCTCGCCGTGAGGCAGCTCGACTGCGACTGGGCCGCCTGGGTCGACTCCGGCTGACCGACCACCGAGACCGGGGCGCTCGGCGACGTCGCCGCGGTCGCGGGGCCGAGACCTCCGACCGTCGTCGCGCCGATCGAGGTCGACGGGGTCGCGGCCCCGAACGTCGACTGGGCGGCCGTCAGCGAATTCGCGGAGACCGCGCCCGGCGTGAGGTAGAGGACCTCGCCCGCGCTGATCGCCGCGCCGCCGCCGTAGGAGACCGCGTCGTAGTCGTGCGCCGCTCCGCCGAACAGGTCGAACGCGTGGGGCACCAGGATGAACCCGTCGTACAGGTCCGCCCCGCCCTGGACGGCCAACACGATGGCGACCCGCGACTTGTGGTCGCGGAACGACGGCATCGGAAGATCGGCCTTGTACCCGGTCAGCGAGATCGTGCTGACCGCCGTCCAGTTGCCCGTGTGGGATCCGCTGCCCGACCCCGAGGTCCCGTTGAGCCCGTGGTCCGCCCACTCGTAGCTGATGTTCCAGGACGCCGCCGGGGTGGCGGTGGAGGACGAGTCCCAGCTCGAGACGCCCGTCAGGTTCAGGGGGATGAGCCCGAGGGACGGCGAGAACTGGATCGAGGCCTGCGCCGCGGCCGAGACGTTGACGAACGCGCTCGCGCTCAGCGGTCCGACCTGCGCGGTCAGGGCCTCCGCGATCGCGCCCTGCACGGAGACCGACGCGTTCTCGAGGCCGAGCGCCGGGACCGCCGACCCGTTGACGAGGACCGTCGAGTCGTTCGTCACGTTCGCGAACGCCGTGTCGACCTCGTCGGCGTGGTAGGTGTACTGGATCGTCGCCTTCGTCGAGGTGTACGTCACGTCGAGGGAGATCCCGACCGTACGCTGCTCCTCGAGCTGCGTCCCGTTGTTCGGGAGGTCCGTCGCCGTGAAGACGACGTCCCAGCCGAACGACGCGGTCCAGGAGACCGTCGCCGTCCCGTTCGAGATCGTCCCGTTCGACCAGCCTTGCCCGCCGTACGCCCACGATCCCGACGCCGTCGGAGCCGTCGCCGTCGAGACGGTGGGAGCCGCACCGGCCGCTCCTGCGAACGCCGGAACGGCCAAGGCCGCCACCAGCAGAGCGACGCCCGAGGCGGCCAGCCAGCCCTTCGCTCTCACGTTCTTCGCCATGCTTCCTTCCGACGGAGCTCGCTCCGTCAGGGGACGTCAGGCGGGGAAACGGCAGATAAGGGAACGTTCCACGAATCCGGAAACGGGTTGGACCGAATGTTACGGCGTAGCACGGCGGTCGGAACCGACCCCCGGACCACCCCTCCGGACGGCCGGTCCTCGCCCTGCGACGGGACCGTCGGACCCGCCGCGCCGGTCGTGCGACCGAGTCGCCGCCCGGCCCGGAGTCTCGCGCAGGGCGCGAATCCGCGACCGGGGATTCGGCCTCGGAGGGGAGGCCCCTTACGGGGGGTCGGGGGTCCGCGGGATCCCGGGGATTCGGAATCCCGCGGACCGAGCGATCGCGGCCGACTCCGGGTACCCGGCGTCCGCGTGGCGGGCCACGCCGAACCCCGGGTCGTTGTGAAGGGCCCGCCCGAGCCGCCGATCGGCGTCGTCCGTGCCGTCGGCGACGACCACGAGGCCCGCATGGATCGAGTTCCCGATCCCGGTCCCGCCCCCGTGATGGACGGAGACCCAGGTGGCCCCGCTGGCGACGTTCAGCAACGCGTTGAGGATCGGCCAGTCGGCGATCGCGTCGGACCCGTCCTTCATCGCCTCGGTCTCCCGGAACGGGCTCGCGACGCCCCCGGTGTCGTGGTGGTCGCGCCCGATCGCGATCGGCGCGGCGACGTCGCCGTCGTGGACCATGCGGTTGACGAGGTGGCCGAACCGCTCCCGTTCGCCGTATCCCATGTAGCAGATTCGGGCCGGGAGTCCCTGGAAGCGGACTCGCTCGCCCGCGAGGCGAATCCACCGGCACAGGTGCTCGTTGCTCGCGTACTCCCGGAGGATCATCCGGTCGATCGCCCGGATGTCCTCCGGTTGGCCGCTGAGCGCCAGCCACCGGAACGGGCCGCTCCCGACCGCGAAGAGGGGACGAATGTAGCGCGGTACATATCCGGCGATCTCGAACGCGTTCGCGACGCCCGCCTCGCGAGCCTGCGTCCGGAAGTTGTTGCCGTAGTCGAAGGCGCGGGCCCCCCGGTGCTGCAGATCCAGGATGGCGCGGGCCTCGACGGCGATCGACTCGCGGACCCCGGCGAGATAGCGGTCCAGGTCGGCCGAGCGAGCCGCGGCGGCCTCCTCGACGGTCAGTCCGCGGGGGATGTACCCGACGCGGAGGTCGTGGGCGGCGGTCTGGTCGCTCACGACGTCCGGCACCACGTTCCGGCGAACGAGCTCGGGATAGACGTCGGCGGCGTTCGCGCGCAGCCCGATCGACCGCGGTCGCTTCGCCGCGACGGCCGCCCGCACCCGGTCGATCGCCTCGTCCAGGTTCGGCGCCTCCTCGTCGAGGTACTCGTGGCGGAGACGCCGGGCGAGAGCCTGTGGGTCGACGTCGACCACCAGGGCCACGCCCCCGAGCAGGGTGACTGCGAGCGGCTGGGCCCCCCCCATCTCGCCGAGCCCCGAGGTCAGCATCCAGCGGCCGGAGAGGTCGGAGGCCCCGAACTCGACCCGGGCCAGAGCGGCGAGCGTCTCGTAGGTCCCTTGGAGCACCCCCTGCGTACCGATGTACACCCAGCTTCCGGCCGTCATCTGACCGTACATCGTGAGTCCCCGGGCCTCGAGGTCCCAGAAAACGTCGTCCGTCGCCCACCGGGGAACGACGAGGGCGTTCGCGAGCAGGACGCGCGGGGCATCTCGGTGCGTCGGGAAGACCCCGACCGGCTTCCCGGACTGGATCAGCAACGTCTCCTCGTCGCCGAGCTCTCGGAGGCTCGCCACGATCGCGTCGAACGACTCCCAGTCGCGGGCCGCCTTCCCCCGGCCGCCGTAGACGATCAGGTGGGCCGGGTCGCGCGCGACCTCGGGGTCGAGGTTGTTGCACAGGAGGCGCAGCGCCGCCTCGGTCGCCCAACTGCGGCAGGTCCGGTCCGACCCCTTCGGGGCCCGGACCACCCGGTCCGAGACGAGCGTCCGCGCCACGCCGGGGTCATCACGCGAGCGGCTACAAAGCCTGCCGGCTCGGGAGCGCGGAGACCCTTATCTGCCGGGACCGAGATTCGCCCCCGGTGCCGCCATAGCTCAGCCGGTAGAGCGGCTGATTTGTAATCAGCAGGTCGGGAGTTCGACTCTCTCTGGCGGCTCTCGCGGCTCCGACCGCGGCGACTCAGCTCGACTCCGGTGGGTCGGGACCGGGGCGCGAGGGACTCCTCCGACGCCGCCACGCGATCGCTCCGATCCCGGCCCCGGTCGCCGCAACGACGACCCCGGCCAGGGTGATCTCCGCCCCGGTCCACCCCGACCGGGCCGGGGCGGTTGTGGCGTTCGCGACGAACGCGACCGACACGGTCAACGGACCGGCGAGAACGTCGACCGAGCCGCTCGTCCGGTTGGCCGTGAACCCCGCGATCGGGAGAAGCGAGAAGGTGACGCTCCCGTTCGGCTCCGAGAACCGGTCCGTCGCGTTGAGGGAGCGTTGGGGGTTCCCATCGGCCACGACCGTCCATGGCGTTCCCGAGGGCAGTCCAGACTCGACGAACTCCAGGGGGTAAGTCGTCGGGGCCCACTCGGTCGCGACGGAGACCGTCCGGCCGTCGACCGTGAGGTTCGGGAGCCCGTTCGGCTCGGCCTCGAGGTGATAGCCGGCGACGATCGGGAACGCGCACGGGTACGTGCCGTTCGGCTCCTCCAGCGCGATCTGGGACCCGTTGGAGGAGTACTCCACCGCATTGACCACGACGTTCCAGGAGGTGCCGACCGGGAGACCGCTCTCCGTGAACGCGACCCCGTAGGTCACCACCTGGAACACGAGCCGCTCGACGAGGTTCGCATCGGCGACGGTCAGGAATCCGGAGTAGGGGACCTCGGACTCGGAGAAACCGGAGAGCCCCCCGATCGAGTACGCGTAGACTCCGGACGGCTCGGCGAATCCGATCGTTCCCGTGCCGTTCTCGACGATGTCGCTCTCGATCGTCCCCCCCAGGGTGACGGTCCAGCCGGTTCCGCTGGGTAAGCCGGAGGCCGAGAACTCAACGGCATGCAGCGCCGCGAACTCCACGGAGATCGTGGCCCCGGAGCCCGCGATCGTCACCAGTCCACTGGAATTCGCCACGACGTAGCCCGAGGGAGCCGCGACCGCGTAGGCGTACGTCCCATTCGGAAGCCACTCGTGGACCTCCGTGCCGTTCGTCTCGAGCACCTGGCCATCGAGTGTGACGTTCCATGGCACCTCCGGCGCGAGCCCGGTCTCGGCCACGGTCACCGGGTACATTTCCCGGGGGGTCAGGTACACGAGCGCGTCGAGGCCGGTCGCCGCAACGACCGCTTCGCCGAGGTTCGAGTCCCAGCCCCCTCCTTCCGGGAAGGCGTTCTCCGGAACGGGAGCGACGGAGACGGGGGCTCCGGTCGACCCATTCAGTACCGTCACGTTGTCGGCGTCATCGGAGGTCGCGGCCGCCAATCCCGCCAGGATGGGGAAGGCCTCGAACGACGACCGGGGAACCGCGGCGACGGCGAGCTCGGTCAGGTTCGTCGGATCCACGATCGCGAGGTCCGGGCCTCCGGCGTACTCAAAGCTCGACTGCGCGACCAACAGGTTTCCGGTCGTGGGGTCGTACGTCAACAGCCCCGAGACTTCGAGACCGGGGAGTGTGGTCTGATCGACGACCCGGTCCGTCGCACAGGAGATGGCGGCGAGGCCCCCCCCCGGGCCCTCGGAGACGATGAGTTCGTTGAGCTCCGGCACGTACGCGACCCCGTCCGGAGCCGAGTCGTTGAACTCGATCGTCGCGGAGACCGCCCCCGAGGTCGCGGAAATGAGTTCGACGTAGCCGGCGATCTCGTATGGGTCGAGGCAGGCAACGACGATCGTGTCGCTCCGGTTGTCCCAGGCGAGTTGATTCGGATTCGGGCAGACCGGGATGCTCCCGACGACCGAATCGTTGGTCGTGGATATGATCGTGAGATTGTTCCCCCCCGTCGTGGCCACGAACACCTCCGCCGTCGTCGGGTCGTAGACGATTCCGTTGGGGTACGGACCGGTCGCGATCCGGGCGACGACCTGCCGGGTGGACAGATTCACCACGGATACGTTGTCCGAGCCCGCCACATAGGCGATGTTCCCGTCTAGGACGAGGGCGATGTTGTTGGGGCTCCCCCCGATGTTGGCACGGGCGGTCACGGAGGAGGCGGACGGATTCAGCTCCGTCAGCGAGACGTTCTCCGCCGAGATTGCCCAAGTGGGTCCGGTCGGTCCCTCCTCTCCCAGTAGGCCGTACGGTCCGACCGAAACCCCGGGCGAGGTCCATGCGAGGGTGGAGAGATTGAGCAGCTCGAGGCTCCCGTCTCCGAGGATCGCGAGCTCGTTCGACTCGGGCAGGCTCAGCATCTCGCAATCGGCGCAGCCTTCGGCGGCGGCGGGGAACCCCGTCACGTAGACGCTCTGCCCCGTGGACGCATTGAGTTCGTAGACGGCCACGCTGGGAAGGATTCCGGCCGCGTAGATGGAGCCCGTCAGCGGATCGATGGCGAACCCGTTCGGAAGGACCCGGTTGGACGCCGTGCCGCAGTCCGGCCCCCCATTCATCCACCGTTCGCTCCCATTCTCGGGATCGAACGCAGCCAGCCAGGAGCCGGCGAGCAGGCAGATGCTGTTGGCGTACACGAACCACGCCACCAACTCTCCGTTCGCGGGATCGTACGCGAGCTGCGAAGGACCCTCACTCGCTTCGTCGGAGAACCCCACTCCTACCGCGTAGGTCGTCGCGTTGATCGGGACCAGGGTCCCATTGGAGAGCTGCGCTTCGCCGGCGACCCAAACTTGATTGTCGACCGGGTCAAACACGACCGGCCCGGCCGGGAAGCCGACCGAGATGTTCGCGAGGACCTCCCCGGTCTCTGGAGACACGACGAGCACCCCATCCGTCTCCGTCGCGACGAAGAGGACGTTGGTCCGAGGGTCCACCGCGATGCCCACCGGGTCGACGGAGTCCCCCAGTTCGAATGTCTGAAGGACCCGGAGCGGGGATCCACCCACGACGGCGACGAACGACGGCAGGAGGGTCACGTAGAGGTCTCCGGTTTGGTTGTCATACGCGGCCCCGTCGGGCCAGTCTCCCGGAGGGCCGAGCTGGGTCGAGCCGTTGTCGGCGAGACCGAACACTCCTCCCGATGCGGTCGTGGGGGAGGCCGGCGTCGAGGCCGGTCCGCTGGCCGGAGCGGACCCACTCTCGACGCGAGGCGGGGCCGCCGACGCAAAGACCATCAGAGTGGAGACACCGGCGACAAGGACCGCCAAGCGGAGCGACCGGCAGACCCGACGGCGGGATACCCTCATCGCAGGAGTCCCGGGGCGACCCGTCGACAGCCCGGAACCTCGGATATACCTTGGGGCGGGTCCTCGGATCCGGGACGTCCGGGCGTGGTCAGTCGGCTCCCGCGACGGCCCGCGCGAGGTCACCGTTCCGAGGGGTCCCCCGCCCGGCCGGACGGCGAGACGCCGTGCGTCCACGGCACAAGCTTGATAACGGTCAATACGCATTGATACGTCAATGTATCGACACCGGCGGTGGTCCCACCGCCGCGCCCGCGCGGTCAGCGAGATCTTGGGGGCGATCCTCCTGGTCGCCCTGACGATGACCGCGGGGGTCATCCTGTGGTCGTTCCGGATCAACACTCCGTCGGCCCCGCCCAGCGTCACGTTCGTGATCGAGTCCGGCGGAAAGAATCCCGCCTGGGGGGACCCGACCGATTGCCAGCCGGTCGGGACCTGGTCGTACCCCCTCGCCTCGTCCCAGTACACGACGTGGGACGACGAGTGGGACGATCAGTGCGACCCGCCCAACGTGTCCGGGAACTTTTCCGAGCTCAACACGAGCCAGATCGTCATCGCGGCGCACACCCCGGTGAACATCCCGTTGGACGAGATCGTCTTCACGTTCATGTGCAACAACGCCACGTCGTCGGGCGGCACGACGATCCTCGTGACCGGGACCCTGGCCTCGATGACCTGGTTCCCGGGCTCGTCCACCTCTCCGGCCGCGAACGCGCCGGACCTGGGAAAGTGCGGCAATTTCGACGCCGGGGGATACGGCGGGGGGTCGTACGGAACGCTGTACAACCGACTGGGGATGTTCCTGCCGATCGGCGGCGGCAGCACCTCCGTGCTCGAGAACGGCGACACGTTCCTCCTCTACATCCACAACGGGGGGTGGCCGCTCGACTTCGAATGCGTCACGCCCGACCTGTACGGCTGCTTCACGAACAGCGGCAACCCGGTGCTCGACACCGACGACTACCACGGCGCGCCGCCCTGGTGCTTCACGCGGCAAGGGGCGTGCACGATCTACCTGAGCTACACCGGGAACCCGACCTCCCTGCTCGCGACGATCCCGGTCTTCGCGCTCGCGCCCCCGACGACCGGGTAGCCGAGCCGCCGACGTGCCGCCCCGATTCCGGAGTCGCCGGTCCGGCGCGAGGCTCATAGGGAAGGAGATTCCAACGGAGTGGCGACGGCAGTGAAGCGCAAGTGGACCCGCGGACGCCTCCTCGCCCTGGGCGTCGTGATCGCGGCGGTGGCCGTGTCGGCGCTCCTGGTCGGGATCGGGCTCGGGTACCTCGTCCTCCCGGGACAGAGTAAGAACGTGGTCGTGGCCGGGGCGAGCCGATGGATCGCCCAGGGGACCACGTCGTCCGGACGGCTGTGGTTCGGACCGAGTCTCGTCTCGTTCAACGCGACCAACGGATTCCCCCTGACGGTCCCGGTCGGTGGATCCTTCTCCCTGGTCGTCCAGATCTCCAACTTCGACAACCAGACGCACACGATCTACTTCGCCACGGCGAACTCACCGTTCACGATCCTCAGCATCTCGCCCGGTCTCCCGAACGCGATTCCGGCCTCCGTCGACGACGCCTCGTTCGTGGTCGACCTCGGGGTCGGCGGAAGCGCGGGCACCTACGACCTGAACCTGACCCTGAACGCCCTCGCGCCGGAGAGCTGAGCCGCCGACCCTTCGGGGACGCGCGGAGGGTCCGGCGGATCCGTCGCCGTCTTACTCGGAACGTCCCGGACCCGTCGTCTGCAGGCGCTCCACGGCGCGCCGCACGTGGGGATTCGGCAGCATCCCCTGGACGACCTCCTCGATCCGGCCGTC
>JASHVP010000108.1 GCA_030044475.1 Thermoplasmata archaeon
CGTGATCGTGGTCATCTCGGTGATCACCATCAGTACCCCCACGCTCTTCGGCCTGAGTTCCGCGGACACCCACCTGTTCCTGCTGATCACCGCGTTCCTGATCACTTGGTGGCCGTTCTACGCACGGATCGTCCGAGGGCAGGTCCTCGTCGTCCGGGAGCAGAAGTACGTCGAGGCCGCCCGGGCGAGCGGTGCCGGCCGTGGACGGATCATCCTCAAGCATGTGATGCCGAACAGCGTCTACCCCGTCTTCATCCAGATGTCCCTTGACGTCGGGACGATTCCGCTGACGCTCGGCGCTCTGGTCTTCCTCGGCTTCTCGAACATCTTCCCGTCGACCCAGTTCCCCGAGTGGGGCTCGATCGCGGCGAACGCGGTCGCGGGGGGACCGGACCTCCTCCAGAGCTTCCTCACCACCTGTCAGCTTCCGTCGGGGTGCGTCGTGCCGTGGTGGCAGATCCTCATCCCGGGCCTGGTCCTGTTCGCGTTCGCGATCAGCGTCAACTTCCTGTCGGACGGAATCCGCGACGCGCTCGACCCCCGGCTCCGACGCTGAAGGGGAGCGCGTCGATGAAGAACGGCCCCGGGAGAGGAGTCCGACGCGTTCGTCCGGAGGAGTGAGCAACCGATGGTGATCGCCCCAGCGAACCGGGAGACCGAGACCGTGCCGACCGTCGCCCCTCTGCCGCTGGCGACCGCTCCGCCGGCGGCGAGCTCGCCGGACGACCTCACGCACCCGGTCGTGCTCGACGTCC
Organism: Thermoplasmata archaeon; assembly: GCA_030044475.1. GTDB lineage: Archaea > Thermoplasmatota > Thermoplasmata > Lutacidiplasmatales > UBA184 > Lutacidiplasma. Next base: position 756 of record JASHVP010000108.1, read on the forward strand.
GGGACCTGCGGACCTACTTCTTCACCTACGACGGGGTCGTCCGCGCGCTGGACGGCGTCACGTTCCGCATCCGCCGGGGGGAGACCACCGGGCTCGTCGGGGAGACGGGCTGCGGCAAGAGCGTCACCGCGTTCTCGATCACCCGCCTGATCGCCGACCCGCCCGGCCGCGTCATGGGCGGCCAGGTCATCTTTCAGGGCGCCGACCTGCTCTGGGGGCTCGATCGCGAGGCGAAGTACAAGGCGATCAAGAACACGGGCCGGGTGAAGGTCTCGCGGTCGTTCCGGCGGATCAAGGCGGCCGGGGAGCGGATGTCGGCGATCCGCGGGCGTTCGATCTCCACGATCTTCCAGGAGCCGACGCAGGCGATGAACCCGGTCTTCTCGATCTCCGACCAGCTCGGGGAGGTCCTGCTGCTGCACCGGGGGACGCGGGTCATCGACGAGATGCTGCACGCGAACCCCGATGCGCCGGGCGTCCAGCCCGCGTTCGACGAGCTCCTCGCGGACGCGGTCGACGGCAATCGCGAGCGCATCGTCTCCGCGGCCGCGCGCGTCGGCGACGCGGTCGGCGTCGGGTCGATTGCCACCCAGGCGTTCTACATCGCCCGCGGCGCCGCGGCCCGGCCGGACGAGGCGAACCGGGAGATGCGCCGGGCCATCCGCCGGGTCCGCCTCTCTTGGGTCCAAAAGCACTACCTGCGTCACCGACGGCGCCTGCTCGTCATCCAGGAGCAGCTCAACCAGCTCTACCTCGAACAGATGAAGGGCGGGTCGAAGGTCGCCGGCGACCCGGGCGCGGCCGCCCAGGAAGGGGCCCGCCGCAGCGGGCTCCGTCGGGCCCGGGGGAAGCTCCTCCGACAGCGGTTGCGGGAGCGGTACCTCCACTTCTACTACGGGCTCTGGGGGGTCCGCTCGCGGATCCAGCGCCCGCTGAAGCAGGACATCTTCTGGCGGACGGTGAAGCTGCTCGAGGGGGTCTACATCGCGAACCCGGTGCAGGTCGCCCGGGGCTACCCGCACGAGCTCTCGGGCGGGATGCTCCAGCGCGTGATGATCGCGATGGCGCTCTCGTCGGAACCGGAGATCCTGATCGCGGACGAGCCGACGACCGCGCTCGACGTCACGATCCAGGCGCAGATCCTGGAGTTGATGCGGGACCTGAAGAACCGCGTCGGGACGTCGATCCTGTTGATCACGCACGACCTCGCGGTCATCGCCGAGGTCGCCGACCGCGTCTGCGTGATGTACGCGGGCGTGATCGTCGAGCAGGGGCCGGTCCGGGAGGTGTTCCGGCGCCCCCTCCACCCGTACGCCCAGGGGCTGCTCGCCTCGATCCCGCGCCTCGACCAGCCGGACAAGCAGCTGAGCTCGATCCCGGGGTCGGTCCCCGACCTGATCCATCCGCCGACGGGCTGCCGGTTCCACCCGCGCTGCCCGTACGCGATGCCGGTCTGCAAGGAGCGGAGGCCCCCGGTGACCGTCGAGGGGCCCGAGCACACCGTCGCGTGCTATTTATATCGGGGTCCCGTGGCCGCGACTTAGAGGCCCGTCGGGGGGGAGCGCGATGGACAACGGGGGAGCCCCGCTCGTGCTCTCGGCCCGCAACGTCCGGAAGTACTTCCCGATCCGCGGCGGCTTCTTCTCGAGCCGGATCGGCGACGTCCGGGCGGTCGACGGGGTCAGCTTCGACATCCACGAAGGCGAGACGGTCGGGCTCGTCGGCGAGTCCGGCTGCGGCAAGACGACCGTCGGCCGCCTCCTGCTCCG
>JASHVP010000109.1 GCA_030044475.1 Thermoplasmata archaeon
CCCGTCGCGCTCGACGACGTAGCCGACCTCGTTGCCCGCGTGCTTCTCGTTGATCTCGAAGACCTTCTCGCTCGGCGAGTAGATCCGGGCGCCCTCGACCTCGACGTTGATCCAGCGGCCGGGGGTGATGCCGACCTCCGTGAGCCACTCCTTGCTCATCCCCTCGCCGCACCGGACCGGGCTGCCGACCTCCTGCCGCTTCTCGAGCAGGAGGACCTTCGCCCCCCGCTTCGCGGCCCACTTCGCCGTCATGCTGCCGGCGGGGCCGGCGCCGACCACGAGCACGTCGGTCGTGAGGTTCTTCGGCATCGGTCCCGTCCGTCCTCGCGCGCTCCGGCCCGTCAGCCGATCTCGATCGCGCCGACGGGGCACGCCTTGACGCAGATCTCGCACCGAGTGCAGACCTTCTCGTCGAATGTGATCCGGGTCTCGTCGAGGTAGATGCAGTTCAGCGGGCAGATCCCGACGCACGCTCCGCAGTAGATGCAGAGCTGGCCGGACGACTCGATGTGGAGGCTCTTCTTGTTCGCCACGCCCCGCTCCGTCCCCCCGACCGGGGCCGAATTCTATTAAAGGGTATCCTCGAACCGCGCGCTACGCTCGGACGGCGGCCCGGGGGGCCGGCTCGGCCGCGCGCGCCGCGAGCCACCGTTCGGCGTCGATCGCCGCCATGCAGCCGGAGCCGGCCGCGGTGACCGCCTGGCGGTAGTGCCGGTCGTGGACGTCGCCCGCCGCGAAGACTCCCTCGACGGTCGTCCGGGTGTGGTCGTGGACCTTGACGTACCCCTGGGCGTCGAGGTCGAGGACGCCGCGGAAGAGGGCGGTCGCCGGGTCGTGGCCGATCGCCACGAAGAGACCCCCGACGGCGAGCTCGCGGTTCGCCCCGGTCTGGGTGTGGCGGAGCCGCAGCCCCTCGACGGTCTCCGTCCCCAGCACCTCGACGACCTCGTGGTCGAAGAGGCAGGAGATCTTCGGGTGGGACCGGGCCCGGTCGGCCATGATCGGGCTCGCCCGGAACTGGTCCCGACGGTGGACGATCGTCACGTGCTCGGCGAAGTTCGTGAGGAAGAGGGCCTCCTCCATGGCGGTGTCGCCGCCGCCGACGACCGCGAGCCGCTTCCCCTTGAAGAAGAACCCGTCGCACGTCGCGCACGCGGAGATCCCGTGCCCCTTCAACCGCTCCTCGGACGGAAGGCCCAACCACCGTGCGTTCGCCCCCGTCGCGACGATGACCGCGTCGGCGCGGACGGTCCCGTTCGACCCGGTCGCGACGCGGAACGGGCGGTGGGCGAAGTCGACCGAGGTGACGTTGTCGTCGACGTACTCGGCGCCGAACTTCGCGGCCTGGCGCCGCATCAGGTCGATCAGCTCGGGACCCTGGACGCCGTTCGGGAACCCGGGGTAGTTCTCGACGTCGGTCGTGACGAGCAGCTGGCCCCCCGCGGGGACGCCCGTGATCACGAGCGGCTGGAGCTCGGCCCGGGCGCAATACAGCGCGGCCGTCAGTCCGGCCGGCCCGCTCCCGAGGATGGCGACCCGGACCGAGCGGTCGGCCGACATGCCGGAAGCACGTCGGGGGGGCGTTAAAGCGCCGCCCCTGCCGCTCCCCCCGCGGCTAGGGGGTGGCGCCGGGGTTCCCCGGGGCGGCCGGCGGCCGCCGGTGGCGGAGGTCCCGGGCGACGGACTCGCCCAGGGCCGTCAACCGGTAGACCTTCAACCGGCGGGGTTCGCCCGAGACGTGCCGACGGTCGACCTCGACGACGTCCGCCGCCTCCAGGCGCTGGAGGACCTTCGCGACCGTCCCCTGCCGGAGGCGGAGGGCGTCCCCGATCCCCTGCTGGGTGTACCCGACTCGCCCGATCTCGTCGTTGCGAAGGCGACCGAGCGTCGCGAGGTGGACGATCACCCGGCCGGCCGTGTCCGCCCCCTCCGAGAGGCGAGTCGGGGGGCCGAGGGCGGGCGTCGGCCGGGACGGGACGAGGACGGTCGAGGACGCGGGAGCGGGCGCAACGGCCGTGGGGGGGGAGGCGACGGCGACCCCGGCGGCCGGACCCGGAGCGGGAGGCGCGGGGCGAAGGTCCGACGGCGGCGCGACGGCGCGCTCGGGGTCCCGGCGTCGGCCGAGCCGCGAACGGGCGAACCAGCCGACGACGCCGCCGACGACGGCCGCGGCCGCGAGCTCCTCCCAGATCACGGCGATCCCCGAGCGCGAATCTCCATCGCTCGCTCGGAGAACACCGTTGCGCCTTCGTTCACGGGAGCGGCCCCTCGGGGGGACGGCCCCGGTTCAGCAGCTCCTGCACCCAGAGCTCCCCCTCCGACCGTCGCCGCCGTCGCGAGGCCCGGTCGCCCGCCCACGCCAGACCCAGCGCGGCGGCCACCCCCCCGGCCAGCCCCGCGAGCTCCCAACCCAGGAGGTTCGACGGGGGCGGCGCCGGCGAGGGAGGCAGGACGACCGCCGGCACGACGTCGAGCGTGGTCGCGACGACCGTCCGATTCCCCAGGGGCGCCGTGACGACGACCTCGACGGAGAAGTTCCCCGTCGCGCGGGGGCCGCAGAAGAGGCGGGCGACGTTCGCGGACGTGCAGCCCGTCGGGAGGGCCAGGTACGCGAACGAGAGCGGGGCGGACGCGTTCGTGGCCACCACGAACGTCGTCCCCTCGCCGACCTGGATCTCCGGCGGGGAGGCGGCAAACGAGAGCACGTAGGGTCGGCCCCCGCCCCCCGCCGGGAGGACGTTCAGCGAGAGGTTCGCGACGGAGAACCGCCCGCTCGGCGCCTGCACGTCGACCGTGATCGGGTACGCCCCGGCGGTGTTCGGGGTGCAGTCGAGCTGGGAGACGTTGGCGGAGGAGCATCCGGGCGGGAGCCCCGCGAACGTGTAGGAGAGCGGGAGACCTCCCGCGGTCGCGACGACGGTGAGGATCGTCGTGTTTCCCAGAACGAGGGCGAGGGGCGACGCGTTGAACTCCGCGATCGACGGGGCGCCGGGCGCTCCCCCGGCCACGACCGTCACGTTGGCCGTGGCCCGGACCGTGACCCCGACGGCGTCGGTGACCGCGACGTCGACGTCGGCGGAGCCCGCCTCCGAGGGCGTGCAGGGAAGCGTGGGGATGCTCTCGGTGGCGCAGCCGTCGGGCAGCTGCGTGTAGGCGTAGAAGTACGGACTCTCCCCGGCGGAGGCGTTCGTCTCCAGCAAGGTCCGGGCGCCGACGGCGACGGTCGACGGGACGGCGACGAGGTGGACGGTCAGTTCCGGCAGGACGGCCAGGGAGAGCTGTCCCTCGGAGCCGTTGCCGACCCCGTCGACGACGGTCACCGTCACCGGGAACGTGCCCGAGACGGTCGGCGTGCAGGCGACCGAGCTCGCGTTCTGGCTGGCGCAACCGGCCGGGAGGCCCCCGTACGTGTACGTGAACGGGGCGATCCCGCCCGTGACCTGGGCCGTGAGCGTCAGGGGCGCGCCGACCTCGGCCGGGTTCGGGGCGGCCGATACGGTCGTCGAGAACGTCGACCCGTTCGCGGACGCGGTTCCCCACGTCCACCAGGAGCTGCCGACCAGCACGACGGTCCCCGCCCCGACGTCGTCGACGGCCGCCGCGTCGCTCTGCGCCGGCGGGCCGCCGGGGCCGAACGCCTCCGTCCAGCTCCCGTTCGCGAGCTCCCAGGTGTCGTCCTGCTCCCGGCCGGAGCTGAAGTTGTAACCGCCGAAGAGCAGCACCGCCTTCAGGGACGGCTCGTAGGCGATCGCGGAGTTCCCCCGGGCGGGCGGGCTGGGCCCGGCGAACGGGCTCCAGGAGCCGTTCGCGAATCCCCACGTCGTCGGGTCGACCGAGGCCCCGCCCGTCCCGTACGTCCCGACCAGCACGACCGCCCCGACCGCGGGATCGTAGGCGAGGTTCGAGGCCGGAGCGCCGGGCGGCGCCGCCCCGGTCGACGCGCTGAGGTTCGTCCAGTTGCCGCCCTGGAACGCCCACGTGATCCCGGGGGCGTCGTACAGGACGGAGTACCCTTCGAGCGGGTCGTACGTGAATCCGACGATCCCGCTCGACCCGGGCGGGGACGTCGGGGGGGTGATCTCGCTCCACGTGCCTCCCACGAACTCCCAGGTGTCGGTGCAGCCGCTGGTCGCACAGGCGGGACCGTACCCCCCGAACAGGACGACGTACCCGTCGGACGCGTCGTACGTCAGGCCGGCGTTCTCGCGCGGGGTCGGAGCCCGGGCCGGGGCGAGCTCGGTCCAGCTCCCGTTCGCGAACGTCCAGGTCGCGTTGCAGAAGCCGTCGTCCGAGCACGAGTTGTCGTACCCCCCGAACAGCACCGCTTCCGAGTCGGCGGCATCGTACGCGAGGCTCGCGGCGGTCAGGGACGACGGCGACGCGATCGTCGCGTTCGTCCAGGTCCCGCCGCTCTCCTGCCAGGTCACGACCGTCCGATACGGGGGGGAGTCGACGCCCACGAGGAGGAGGGTCGTGGCGGACGGGGCGACGACCCCGACGTTCCCCAAGGTCCCGATCCCGGCGGGGAGCGACTCCTCGGTCCAGATCCCGCCGGCGAACGCCCACGCGACCGTCCCCGTCTGCGTGACGCCGAAGAACAGGACGCCGCCGACGGCCGGGTCGTCGACCGCGGTCTGGAAGAACGTGTCGAGGGGCTCGGCCGAGGTGGTCGCCGCGCTCCACCCGCCCGTCCCCCACTCCCAGGTCTCGTTGTTCGTCTCGGCGGTGAGGACCAGCGTGCCGGCGGTCGAGTCGTACGCGAGGGAGGCGGAGGATCCCGCCGCCGGATTCGGGCCGACCGAGGCCCACGAGCCGTTCGCGAACGCCCAGGTGCCGTTCGTCGCCACGTACAGTTCGTCGTCCCCGGGATCGTAGGCGATCGGGAGTTCGCCCGCGTACCCCCCGGACGGGTGGACCCCCGAGGAGAGCTCGGTCCAGACGTCGTGCGCGAACGTCCAGGTGGTGCTGTTCTCGGTGCAGTTGGTCCCCTCGACCAGGACGACCTCGGAGGCCGCCGCGTCGTACGCCATCCCGGACCCGCCCACTCCGCACGCCACCGGGGCGATCGAGACCGAGAGGTTCGTCCACGCCCCCTGCGCGTACAGCCAGGTCGTCGTCGGACCGCTGAAGGAGGTGCTCGCGGAGTCCGCGTCGAGAAAGACGACCCCGGCGATCGCCGGGTCGTCGGCCAGGAGGCCGGTGGCGGCGGCCCAGTCGGCGGGGGTCTCCGATCCCGGTCCGGGCACCCACCACGACGACCCGTTGGCCGTCGCGGGCTCGGCGGTCGACCGACAGGTCGCGCCGGTCGTTCCCGCTCCGCAGAGCATCGGCCCGCCGGCGGCGGGACCCTGCGCGCTCGCCAGCGACCGCTCGGCGGCGGCGAGGGGGTCCGTCGGACCCGAGGGTCCCGCCGTCGGAGGGGTGGCCGCCCGTCCCGCGAGGGCGGGCCCCGCGGCGGACGACGCCGCCAGGACGACGAGGAGCAGCCCGACGAGCACCGGGGCGACCGCGCGGGGCGACATCCCGTTCCGGGTGGGTCCCGGCGCTCAAAAAGGCGCGCGCGCGATACGGCGGAGATATTCCCGGACGTCCGTCCGGTGGGTCACGACCGCGGGGACCGCGGCAGCGTGACCCGGCCGTCCGGGTCCGGCTCGGCGTACGCGGACCGGAAGAACAGCAGCGGAGGGGCGTCCCGCCCGAGCTCCTGGCCCACGACCTCCCCGACGAGGAGGACGTGGTCGAACTGCGGCGTCGCGGCGACGCGCCGGCACTCGAGGGCCCCCAAGGTCCCGTTCAGGAGCGGCGTCCCGCGGCTCCCGCGGTGGACGGGGACGCCGAGGAACTTCTCCGCCGACGGGACGGTCCGGGCGAACCGCTCGCTCAGCCCGCGCTGGTCGGCGGCGAGGACGTTGACCGCGAAGGCGCCGCTCGCCGCGATCACCGGCAGCGAGTCGACGTCGTGCATCAGGCTGACGAGCACGCTCGGCGGCCGGAGGGAGACGGAGAGGAACGCGTTGACGGTCAGCCCCGCGTCCTGGCCCGCGTGGTGGGCGGTGACGACCGCCACCCCGGTCGCCCACCGCGCCATCAGCCCGCGGAACGCCGCGGGGTCGACCGGACCGTCGGGCATCACTCGTCCCGCCACTTGAACAGGCGGATCGCGAGCAGGAAGATGACGATCGAGCCGGCGAGCACGAGGACGAGGTCGGTCAGCGCCCGGGTGTAGTTCGCGAACAGCATCACCTGGTTCATCCCGTCGATCACGTAGTAGAGCGGGAGGAGGTGGGCGAACGACTGCAGGTACGGCGGGAACTGGGAGACCTGGAAGAACGTCCCGGAGAGGAACATCATCGGGAAGGTGATGATGTTCCCGATCAGGGCCGCGCTCTCGGGCGTCCGCGCGACCGAGCCGGCGAGCATCCCGAGGGAGACGAAGAAGAACGGCCCGACGATCAGGAACGGCACGAGGCCGAGGGTGAGCGTCACGTGGGCGCCGAACACCTCGACGCCCGTGGCGATCATGATCGCGGCCGCGACGAACGTGAGCGCGATGTACCAGAGCACCCGGGAGGTCAGCCACTCGCCGCGGGTCAACGGCGTGAGCGAGAGCTGGCGGAAGATCCCCTCCTTCCGGTAGGAGGACGTGATGTCGACGAGGGAGAACATCGGGCTCGTCAGGATCGAGAAGCCGATGAGCCCGGGGATCAGGTAGTCGATGTACGAGTAGACCTGGCTGCCGACCCGCAGGCTGGTGAAGCCGAGGACCGGCGCGCAGGTGGCGTTCGTGCTGCAGGCGGCGCGGAGGTTGAAGGCGTTCTCCACGCCGGTGACGGCGCCGAGCACCGCGCCCTCGGAGGCGGAGTCCTCGGGGTTGGTGTAGACGGTGACGTTGACCGGGCGGTGCGCGGTGTAGTTCGCCGCGAAGCCGTCGGGGACGATGAGTCCGGCCACGTAGTCGTTCTGGCCGAGCCACGCGGCGAAGTTCCCCGGGGAGACCGTCGCGCTCGACACGACGTTCACCGAGACGACGCTCGTGCTGTTCAGCTCCGCGAGGAACTGCACGCTGAGCGGGGAGTTCCCGTCCTCGTTCAGGACGTAGAGCGGCGTCGATCCGGAGCCGATGCTGGAGAAGATCAGGCCGAACAGCCCGATCAGGATGATCGGGAAGATCAGCGAGAAGAACAGCGCGACCGGGTTCCGCACGTACGAACGGACGACGACGCGGAAGTCGGCGCCGATCCGCGCGGGCCTCATGCCGACCCGCCCTCCCGCAGCGCCCCGTCGTCCATCGGGCCGACCAGCCGCACGAAGACGTCCTCGAGGTGGTCCCGCAGGGTCGAGAAGTCGTCCCACGGGATCCCGCTCGCCTGGACCGCGGAGAGGACGCGGAGGGCGTCGTGCGAGTCCGCGAGCTCGACGTCGACGAACCCGTCCGTCGCGGTGACCGGCTCGCGGAGGTGCTGCCGGAGGTAGTCGGCGAGGGCCGGCGCCGCCCGGACGCGCAGGCGCTCCGGCCGTCCGTGCGCCTGGATGATCTCGGTCGGGGTCCCGCTCGCGATGATCCGCCCGTGGTGGATGATCGCGACCCGGTCCGCGAGCAGCTCCGCCTCCTCGAGGTAGTGCGTCGTCAGGAAGACCGTGCGGCCCTCCCGCTTCAGCCCGCGGATCACCTCCCAGATCGCCCGGCGGGCGTGCGGGTCGAGGCCGGTGGTCGGCTCGTCCAGGAAGCAGATCTCGGGATCGTTCACCAGCGAGAGCGCGAGCCCGAGCTTCTGCTTCTGTCCGCCGGAGAGCGTGTCGAACCGCGCCCCCGCCTTGTCCGGGAGCTCCACCCGGCGGAGCAGGTCGGGGGGGTCCGGATGCGTTCCGAAGAGGGCCGCGTAGTACTCCACGGCCTCCTTCGGGGTGATCTTCTCGAAGAATCGGAAGTCCTGCGGGATGACGCCGATGCGCCGGTGCAGGGCGGTCCCGTCCGCCCACGGGTCGAGCCCGAGGACGCGGACCTCCCCGGAGGTCGCTCGGCGCAGCCCCTCGAGGATCTCGGTCGTCGTCGTCTTCCCCGCGCCGTTCGGACCGAGGAAGGCGAACACCGTGCCCGGGGCGACCGAGAAGTCGATGCCGGCGACCGCGGTCACTGCCGCGTACCGCTTCGTGAGGCCGCGCACCTCGATCGCGGAGGCCATCGCGCCTCGGTGAGCCCGGCGCTTATCAAATCGTCGCCGATCCCGGGCCCCCGTCGTCGCGTCGCGGCGCCGTCCCGCCGCGCCCCGTCGGGAGCGGCACGACCACGGGGGCGCCGGGCGGGGCCGGGACGGAGCCGGTCGGGGTCTCGACCGTCCAGGTGCCGGGGCCCGACCAGCGGACGTCGAGCCGTCCCGGCGTCCAGGCGAGCGAGAGGTGGCCCGAGCCGACCCGCAGGCGGTCGAGGGACGCCGCGCTCCAATTCGCCGGGAACGTCGGCGCGACCCCGAGACGGCTCCGGCGGGCGTCGACCGAGAGCCCCCATAGCCGCTCGAACAGGACCGTGAGGAACGGTCCGACGCTGAACCCGAGCAGGAAGCAGGAGTCGAACGGTTCGGGCCGGTCGCCCCGATAGCATTCGTTCGCGTCCCCGTCCTCCGCTTCGAAGCGGTCGGCCAGGGTCCGCAGGTATCCGACGCCGCGTTCGACCTCCCCGACCCCGAGGGCGGCGTCGGCCGCCCACGCGGTCGCGATCGACCAGACCTGGCCGCCGTGGTACGCCACCGGGTCGTACGCCGGGTCCCGGTCCGAGAGCGTCCGCACGCCCCACGGCGTCGTCAGGTCGCTCGCCGCCGCCCGGGCGACGACCCGCCGGGCCAGCGCCCCGTCCACCAGGCCGGCGGAGACCGCCCGGAGCGCGTTCGGGCGGACCGTGGCGACGAGGGCCCCGTGGCGGAGGGTGTCGCCCAGGTAGCTCCCATCGGGGGTCGGGAAGCGGGCGCGGACCTCGGACGCGAGCCGCGTCGCCCGGGCCCGCAGCGCGACGGCGTCCCGGCCGGCCGCGGACCCCGGCCCCAGCTCCGCCGCGGCGCGCCAGGCCTCGTACGCGAGGGCCTGGAGGTCGATCGCGTGGTCGCGTCGGTCGGCCGAGTCCCAGATCGTCGTGTCGGGCGCGTCGATCCCGTACCGCACGCGTGTGAGCGCCGCCGTCGTCGTCGCGATCTCGGCGACCTCTCCCCCGTTCCGGACCAGTCCGGTCGCCGGGTCGACCCGTCGGTCCCCCCAGGCGAGGACGCGTCGGAGCGGTTCCCGCCAACGGGGTTCGGCGGCGGGATCGCCGCCGTGGCGAAGGTACCGGAGCACGAGGGTCGGTGCGTGCCAGGTCGTGTCGGAGGTCCCGTAGATCAGCACGGGCCCGGGAGCCAGCTGCATCGGCAACTCCCCCGCCTCGGCGCCGAACGCGGGGAGGTCGGACGGGGCCTGGAACCGGAGGAGGGTGTCGATCGACCGGCCGGCCCAGTCGAAGTCGCCCAGCCAGAGGACCGCCGGGATCATCCAGGCGAGGTCGCGCCCCCAGAGCGCGGAATACCACGGGTAGCCGGCGACGAGCCCGGTCATCCCGTCGCCGGGCGAGGAGTAGAGGCGACGGAGCCCCCGGACGGCCCGCGCGTACGCCGCGGTCAGCCACGGGGCGTCGGGGAACGAGAGGATCGGGAGGGACGCCCCCCAGGCGGCGTCGGCCGCGTCGGCGGCGCGCACCGCGGAGTCGGGGTCATGGAGCGCGGCCTCGACCGACGCGTCCCAGGCGCCGAACTCACGCTCCAGGCCGCCGTACAGGAAGAGGTCCAGCTGGGTCCCCTCTCCCGGGAGACACCGGAGGCGGTACTCCGAGGCGACCTGGCGCACCGGGCCGTCCCACCGCCCGCCCCGCCAGGAGGCCCGGTTGAGGTACAGCTGGTCGGCGAGCGGTTCGCTCCGGAGCCCGAGCGCGTAGCCCCCGTGCCGAACGATCAGACCCCGGTCGGTCGTGCGGACGTGGAAGTCGACCGGGCGGATGCCCTCCACCAGGACCGGCAGCAGGTGGGGGGCGAAGGAGCTCACGACCGCGGCCTCGACCGGACCGCCGCCCGCCGCGCCGAGCCGGAGCCGGCGGTGCACCCCCGGAGGGTGGGCGACGATCGACAGCTCCTGCGCGACGTCGAGGCCCGAGACCCGGTGGCGCGTTCGCCAGCGGTGGTCGTCCCCGGACGCCGTCGCCGGGGCCGCCGAGAGCGGAGCGATCGTCTCCCCGACCGCGATCCGGACCGTCCACCCTTCCGTCAGTCGGACGAGCTGCCCGTAGACGCCGCCCCACTCCATCGCGGCGCCGCGGCACTCGCGCTCCAGGTGCAGGTCGCCGGACCCGTCGTGGACGGCGGCCGAGGCGGGGCCGACGAGGAGCCTCGGGCGCCCGGGAACGGGCGCTCCGACGGGCTCGCCGGTCGTCATGGGCCGGGGTCCGTCCCGACCCGCTCGTGGAGCTCCAGCCAGACGAGCGGGGGGATGGCGAGGCTGACGAGCTCGACCCGCACCACCACCGGGTCTCCGACGCGGCGCTCGACCCCGTCGACCTCCCAGTCGGTGGGATCGCCCGCGCGGAGTCGTAGCGGAGCCCCCGCGGTCACCTCCGACGCCCGGGTCCCGTCGCGCGCCCCCGGCCACCGGATCCGGACCGCCGGGGACGGCACCGGGACCCCGTCGACCCGCACGCGGACCTCGCGGAACGCGCCGACCCGCAACGGCGGGTTCGCGAGCGAGAAGGCGAGGCCCCCCGGCCGGGCCACAAGCGACCTCGGGACGTAGACCGAAGCTTCGACCGTCTCGGCGAGCTCCGCCATGGCGGCCAGCGAGTGGGTCCCGAACCGCAGCTCGATCTCGACGCCCTGGCGCAGCAGCGACACCGCCTCGCCCAGGCGGCTCCCGGTCACGGCGCGACAAGCCGTCGCGCGTTATCCGTTCGCCCCGGCCGTCACGCCGGGCCGGACGGGAGGCCCGGGCGTTCCGGATGCGGACCCGCGGGCCCGGACGGCCGGGCGGGGTGGGCGGTTCGGGGCGGGAGCGTCCGCGTCGCACCGGGACCTCCCGCCATCGTCCGCCGGTTCGGCCGCGACCCGAAGGTCGCCTGCGGCACCCCGGACGCCGACACCGGCCCGGACCCCTCCCTCCCCTGCGGTCCGGCCGATCCGTTCCTGTCGTCCACGGGACTCGGACGGGAGGACGGATACTTAACTCATGTAACGAAAATCGTGTTACTTCCGTGAATTCGAACGGGGCCCGAAGAGTGCGACGGCGATCCGGCCCTGCTCGGTCAGCGCCACCCGGGACCGGGGGCCCGGTCCTTCGCTCCGCACGAAGCCCCATCGCTCCTCGAGCGGGTCGAGGCGCCGGCGCAGGCGGCCGTGCTGCGCCTGGGGCGAGGGGGGCGCCGCCCCCGGGGGGGACGCCCGGTCGAGCCCGAGTTCTCGGATCAGCTCCCGCTTCCGCAACGCGCCCCCGCGGCGCTCGAGCGCCTCGATCACCGCGACGAGCTCCGGCGCCGGGGCCCGCAGCTCGTAGACGTTCACCGGCTCGACCCGGTCGACGACGTCCCGGACGCTCGCGACCGGGGGAGTCCGGCCGGAGTACCACGCCCGCGAGACGTGGGCGTAGTACGGTTCGCCGCGCCAGAGCATGCTCGCCAGCGTCCCGGCGATCGCGGTGATCTTCGTGCCGGTCGAGACGTTCACGCGCAGGGGGACGACGTCCCGCCGCGACCGGTCGATCCGGTCCTCCGCCTCGAACAGCGCCCGGTACGCCGCCAGCGCCGCGAAGACGTTCCACAGGTCCGTGCGGACGACGCGGACGTCGACCGGCCACGGGAGTCGGGCGAGCCGAGAGAGAACCTCGTTGACGAACGGGCCGGCCGCGTCGCGCTCGGTCCGGGTGACGAGATAGACCCGGTCGGCCCGGTCCTCCTCGATCGGCTGGGTAATCCGCTCGACCTCGAACCCGACCGGAGCGACGTGGATGCGCGCGCTCGGGTCGCCGAGCCGGAGCGGCGGGACCGGCGTTCGACCTCGAGGACGCCGAGCCACCGCCGCCGGAACGGACGGCGGCCGATGAGCTTACCGGCCCCGGGGGCGAGATTCCCCCGCGCCGGCGCGTTCGAGGAGGTTTTAACGGGGCTCGCCCCGCCGATGGCGGGTGGGCGCAGTGCGGCGGCGGCTCTCGGACGCGCTCGCCGAGGACCCGCTCTTCTTCGAACCGGTCCCTCCCCCGGCCCGGGCCTCCCCGTCGCTCGCGGACGGGCGGCTCGCCGCGGTCCAGGCCCTCGTCCGCGACGTCCCGCGCCTGGACGCGATCAACGTCCCGGAGCTCGCCGATGAGAACCACGAAGGCCGACCCTACTATCGGACCGGGGACCCCCGCGCGTACGCCCGCCAGTTCGGCGGGCCCGACGGGCCCGAGCGGGTGGTCAACAAGATCGTGGCCCACCTGGACCTGCCCGCGCTCGAGCGGTGGGTCCGGGAGACGCTCGAGGGAGGGCTCCACCACCTCGTCCTCGTCGGCGGGTCGAGCCGGTTCATCCCGTACCCCGGCCCGTCGGTGACCGAGGCGACCCGGCTCGCCGGGCCGATGGTCGCCGCCGTCGGGGGCCGGGTCGGCAGCGTCGCGATCCCGCAGCGGACCGGCGAGGCGCACCGGATGCTCCTGAAGACGCGCGCGGGCGCCTCGTTCTTCACGACGCAGCTCGTCTTCGACGCGACGGCGGTGAAGCACCTGCTCGTGGAGTACGACCAGCTGTGCCGGCGGGCGAACCTCCCGCCCGCGGCCGTGCTCGTCAGCTTCGCGCCCCTCGCCGACGAAGCCGACCTCGATTTCGCCCGGTGGTTCGGGGCCGACATCCCGGAAGGGGCCGAGCGGTCGATCCTGGAGGCGAGCGAGGGGAACGCGGGCCGGGGCTCGACCGATCGCGCGCTCGAGATCTGGGAGGAGGTCCGACGGGCGTTGCAGGACGCCGACGGGGCCGTTTCGCTGGGGGTGAACGTCGAGCAGATCTCCGCCCGGCACCTCGACCACGCCGCCGACCTGCTGCGGGGGTTCGCCCGGCGGCTCCGGCCCGTGCGTTCGGGGGCGTGAGCCCCCGGGTCAGCGGGTCCGGAAGCCCCTCGGTGCCCACGGGCGTCCGTCGATCTCGAGCTCCGCCTCGGTCAACCCGGTCCAGTAGGAGAATCGCGCCCGGTTCCGACCGCCCGCGCGGAGGTTGTTCCCGAGCGTGAGCCCGACGGTGCCGAGGGCCAGCTCCCCGACCTCGGGGGCGTGCGCGACCCGGGGGTTCAGCCCGAAGGTGAGGGCGCTCGGCGCGCCCCGGCCGGGGCCCCCGCGCGCGTACGCCCGGGCGAACGTCGCTCCGCCCCGGTCGAGCGCGACCTCCCGGAGCCGACCCGAGTGGAACCGGAACCTCGCTCCGAGGGCGACCGGCGGCTCCGACCAGCGGTCGTAGACCGGCCGATTCGACTCCCAGGTCCCGTGGCCCGCGCCGACGGCGATCGGGACCCGGAGCACGCCGGTCGGGACGTCGATCCACCGGTTCCCCGGGGCGGGCGCGGATCGCCCGTCCTCCACGACGGCGGAGCGCGGTCGGAGCGCCACCCGAAGGTCGGTCCCGTTCGGATGGCGGAGGCGGAGCGTCCGGCCCGCTCGCAATCGCCGGAGCAGCGCCGTTCCGTGAGCGGCGAGGACGGCGGGAGGGACGCCGCTCGCGGCGACGAGCTCGCGGCGCCAGGCCGTGACATCGACGCCGTACCGCTCGGCGGCGGTGGGCGTCGCCCCCGGGACCGCCAGCCG
>JASHVP010000110.1 GCA_030044475.1 Thermoplasmata archaeon
GAGAACGAGTGTCTCATGGTCGAGCACCGGCGGTTGCGGGTCCCGCCGATCGGGGCGGGGTGATCGGGGTGGCGAGCGCGGCTCCCGCGCCGGTCTCCCTCTCGCCCTCGACGCCCGCTCGGCCTCCGCGGGGACCGACGGTCCGCGACGAAGGCGCGTCGCGCCACGACTCGCTCTCGGCCGAGCGGTGGACCGCGCGGGGGATCGTCAAGGTCGTCGGCGAGGCCGCGATCGGACAAGGTACGGTCGACGGCCAGCTCTCGGTCGGCGGGGCCTTGACGGCGGAGACCTTCTCCCTCCGCGGCTCCGGTCTCTTCGGGGGACCGGTGACCGTACGGGCGGGGCTCACCCTGCGGGGCGAGATGCGCGCCGGATCGACCGTCCGGGCGGGGGAGGCGCGGCTCGACGGCCAGGTGCACGTCACCGCGCCGGTCGAGGTCGATCGGATCCTCGACGTGACCGGGGCCCTTCGGGCACCCTCGGTCACGGCGGGGGACCTTCGTCTCGACGGGTCGGTCGAGGTTCCGGGGGAACTCCGCGCCTTGCGGATCGACGTCCGGTTCCGGGCCACATCGCAGGTCGGTTCGGTCTCCGCGCCGGCCGTCCGGCTCGCGGGCCACGTACCGAACCTGATCGAGAAGGTCCTCGGCCGCCGGGTCCACGTCTCGGTCGGGAGCGTCACGGCCGAACGCGTCGAGATCGTCGGGGTCGAGGTCGGGTTCGTCGAGGCGAAGGAGATCGTGCTCGGGCGCGACGCGTCGGTGACCCAGGTCGAGGGGACGATCGTGCGGCGACATCCGTCGGCCCGCGTCGGCCCCCGGTCCGAGAGCCGGCCGCCGCACGGACTGCGCCGGTAGCGGTCCACGGAGCTTTATCCCCCGGTCCGCGTCGCCGGGCGCCGTGACCGAGGACGGAGAGCCCGGCGCCCCGTCGGGGGCCGCCGTGCAGGCCCGGGTCCTTTCCTACTGGGAGGCGACGGGGGTCCCGGCGCAGGCCGTCGAGGGGCCCGCCGACGGGCCGGTGTTCCGGTTCACCGAGGGCCCTCCGACGGCGAACGGAGCTCCGCACATCGGCCATCTGGTCGGCCGGCTGCTGAAGGACACGGAGCTCCGGTTCCATCGGATGCGGGGCGAGCGGATCGTCAGCTCGCTCGCCGGGTGGGACTGCCACGGGCTCCCGGTCGAGCTGGAGATCGAGAAGCGGCTCGGGGTCCGGTCGAAGAAGGAGATCGAGGCGTACGGCGTCGACCGGTTCTGCGAGGCGTGCCGGGCGTCGACGCTGGAGGTCGCCTCGATCTGGCGGGAGATGAGCCGTCGGCTCGGCTACTGGCTCGACTACGACCGCGCGTACCGCACGATGGACGCGCCGTACATCGAGAGCGTCTGGTGGTCGTTGAAGACGCTGTTCGACCGCGGCCTCCTCGAGAAGGGGCACTACGTGCTGCCCTACTGCCCGCGGTGCGAAACGCCGCTCTCCTCCCACGAGGTCGCGCAGGGGTACCGCGAGGCGACCGACCCTTCGGTGACCGTCCGGTTCCCGCTCGCCGAGCCGAACCCCCGACGCCGCGAGCTGCTCGTCTGGACGACGACGCCGTGGACGCTGCCCGCGAACTTGCTCGTCGCGGCTCGGTCCGACGTGGAGTACGCGGTCGTCCGCGCGGACGACGGACGGGAGCTCGTGCTCGCCTCGGCCGCGGTGCCCCGCTACTTCCCGCACGGGGCCCACGTCGTGGAACGGCTCCCGGGCCGCGCGCTCGCCGGCGCGACGTACCTCCCTCCGTTCGCGACGCCCGGTCCCGGTCCGGGTCGATACCGGATCGTCCTCGACGACTTCGTGACGACCGAGGAGGGGACCGGGTTCGTCCACGTCGCCCCGAGCTTCGGCCCGGACGATCAGCGGATCGGCGCCCGGGAGAAGGTCGGGGTCTACGACCCGCTCGACAGTCGCGGGGTCTTCACGGACGAGGTCCCGATCGTCCGCGGCCAGGGATTCAAGGCGGCCGACCCGATCCTGCTCCGCGACCTGGACGAGCGGGGCCTCCTGTTCCACCGCGCGACGGTCCGCCACACCTACCCGTTCTGCTGGCGGTGCGACTCGGCGTTGCTCTACCGCGCCCTCGACTCGTGGTTCGTCCGGACCTCCCGGGCGACCGACCGGCTCGTTCGGTACAACGCGACCGTCCACTGGGTCCCGGAGCACCTGCGCGACGGCCGGTTCGGCAACTTCCTGACCGAGGCGAAGGACTGGGCGCTCTCCCGGAACCGGTACTGGGGGACCCCGCTGCCGATCTGGGCCTGCCCCGAGGGCCACTTCACGTGCGTCGGAAGCTTCGCCGAGCTCGCCGAGCGGCTCGGGGGACCCCTGCCCGATCCGTTCGATCCCCACCGGGTCACGGTCGACCGGCTGGAGCTCGCGTGCCGGACGTGCGGCGCGCCGGCCCGCCGCGAGCCGTACACGATCGATGCCTGGTACGATAGCGGCTCCGCCCCGTTCGCGCAGTTCCACTACCCGTTCGAGCCGGGCCCCTTCG
>JASHVP010000111.1 GCA_030044475.1 Thermoplasmata archaeon
CCGTAGGACCCTCCCGGGCCGTCGCGCGATGGCCGACCTCCCGAGGTGCCGCCGCGCGACGTGGGCCGACGCCGACCGCTGGGCCGACCGGGTCGCCGAGCAGGTCCGCGCCGCGAACGCGGTCCCCGCCACGATCGTGGGGCTGACGCGCGGCGGCTGGGTCCCCGCGCGGCTTCTCTCCGACCGGCTGGGCGTGAAGCGGCTCGTCTCGCTCCGGGCCCAGCACTGGGGGGTCACCGCCACCCCGACCGGCGCCGCGACCCTGACGGAGGGGCTCAGCGGACCGGTCCGGGGCGAGACGGTCCTGGTCGTGGACGACATCACCGACACCGGCGAGAGCCTGAAGCTCGCGACCGAGCACGTGAGCGCCGCCGGACCGACGCGGACGGAGTCGGCGACGTTCCTGCACATCGACCACGCGACGTTCCGGCCGACCTACCACGGCGAGACGATCCCCC
Source organism: Thermoplasmata archaeon (assembly GCA_030044475.1). Taxonomy (GTDB): domain Archaea; phylum Thermoplasmatota; class Thermoplasmata; order Lutacidiplasmatales; family UBA184; genus Lutacidiplasma. The sequence continues at coordinate 459 of JASHVP010000111.1, forward strand.
GAGGCGAGTGGGTCTGGGTCGTCTTCCCGTGGAACTACTGGGAGGACCTGACTACGCTCGCGGAGCGCGCCCGGGAGTTCGGGACCGGGGTCGACCGGATCCGGACGACCCTGCGCGAGAAGTGCGGCCTCGACGTGCCGCGCGGCGACCTCGAGGCTCTCGCCCCGCGCCTCGGGCCCGCCTGAGCCGGCGCGACTAGGTCGTCGGCGCCGATTCCGGGGCCGCCCGCCGGGCGACGGCCTTGAAGTACTGCTGCAGGACGCCCGCCCCGATCACGAGCCCGAGGCCGGCCACGATCAGCCCGACGAGGAGCGGGAGCTGGCTGGGGCCGGAGAGTCCCTCCAGGTACCGGACCAGGTCGACGATCCCGTAGCTCAGGAACCCGATCCCGACGATGCTGGTCGTCGCGACCGCGAACGAGCGCGGGAACCGGCCCCGGGCGAACGTGCGGCGGACGGCCCGGCCGGTCTCCCAGACGCAGGCCCCCAGCGCCCACCAGATCAGCCCGCCGGTCAGGAACGAGAGGAGACGGTCGAGCGGCGCGCTCGGCCCCGTCGCGTAGAGATTGTAGCCCTCGAGGAAGCCGACCCCGACGAGCGCGATCGAGAACAGTCCGAAGCCGAAGGCGACCGAGCCCTGCCGGATGTCGGACGAGGCGCTCCGCACCGAGTCGATGATCGCCTCGTCGATGTCGAACGTCCAGAAGATCAGGTAGACCCCGAGGACGACCGCGAGCCCGATGATCCCCCACGGGAGGACCCCGCCCGCGGCGGTCAGCCCGAGGATCAGGAGGACGAGGGCGAACGGGAGGATCGTCTTCGCCCGGAGCTTCGGGTCCTTGAGGGCCCGCACGAGGGTGTAGTACGTCGACTCGATGCTCTGGCTCTGCCGGACGAACACCCGTCGGACCCCGTCGACCCGGACGCGGGAGGCGAGGATCGGGAACAGGAATTCGTCCTCCGCCCCGTCGCTGACGAGGTAGGCCGAGTCGGCCTGCACCTGGGCCAGGACGTGGTCGAACTGGTCCGCGACGCGCCGGTCGGAGAGCACGCCGACCTTCGGGGACCCCGTGAGGACGCAGACCTCGCACTCCTCCCCCGCGCCGGTGAGCTCGTCCAGGAGGCTCACGGCCGCGAACAGCGCGTTGGTGTCGGAGTCCTCCGGATCGACGGTGCCCAGGCGGACGGCCGCGTCGAGGACCGACGCCCGACCGACGATCGGGCCGGCGACCTGGGCCTTGCGGCCAAGGTCGTCGTCGCGGTCGACGCAGACGACGAGGCGCATGGCCCATGCCCCATGCCGCCCGGAGACGATAAGACCCTAGGTCCGGGGGCGCCGTCGGGGTGGTCCGGCGCGTGTCGACCCGCCCCCGGGCTCCGCCCGGAACGGGCGGCGCAACCCCTTTCCCCCCGGGTCGATGGAGGCGTCCGCCGATGGTCGACCTCCCCCCGAAGGAGACCCAGTTCATCGACTGGTACCTCGCGGTCGTCGAGGCGGCCGACCTCTCCGACAAGCGGTACCCCGTGAAGGGGATGAACGTCTGGACGCGCTACGGGATGCGCGCCCGGCGCAACCTCGACGCGGTGCTCGTCCGCGAGATCGAGGCGACGGGGTCGGAGGCCGTGGAGTTCCCGGCCCTGATCCCGCAGACGGAGTTCGCGAAGGAGAAGGACCACATCAAGGGGTTCGACGCGCAGGTCTACTGGGTGACCCGCGGCGGGCTCTCCGAGCTCGACGTCCCGCTCGTCCTGCGCCCGACCAGCGAGACCGCGATGTACCCGATCTTCGCGCTCTGGGTCCGGTCCCACCAGGACCTTCCGCTCACGGTCTACCAGATCGTGAACACGTTCCGGTACGAGACGAAGACGACGCGGCCGTTCGTCCGGATCCGCGAGATCCACTTCTTCGAGGAGCATACTTGCCAGCTCGACGAGGCGGGCGCGACCGAGCGGGTCCGCTCGAACCTGGCGGCGTTCGCGAAGATGGCGACCGCCTTCGCGCTGCCGTACGTCGCCCTCCGGCGGCCCGAATGGGACAAGTTCGCCGGGGCGTACTACTCGGTCGCGTTCGACACGCCGGTCGGCGCGTCGCGGACGCTGCAGATCGGCAGCGTCCACCATTATCGGGAGAACTTCTCGGTCCCGTACGGGATCCGCTACGAGGCCGCGGACGGCAGCGCCAAGTTCGCCCACCAGACGACGTTCGGCCTCTCGGAGCGGCTGCTCGGTGCCATCGTGGCGGTCCACGGCGACCAGAAGGGCGCGGTGTTCCCGTCCTCGATCGCCCCGTACGAGGTCGTCGTCGTGCCGATCCCGTCGGCCGATGCGCCCGATGTCCCGGAGCGGGCCGCCGCGGAGGTCGCGAGCCGGCTTCGGGCCGCCGGCCGCCGGGTGTTCCTCGACGAGGGACCCGACCGACCGGGGGCGAAGTACTTCCGCTGGGAACTGCGCGGCGTGCCCCTCCGGCTCGACGTCGGTCGCCGCGAGGCGGAGGCCGGGACGGCCACGGCGGTCGACCGCTACGGCCGCAAGGGGCCGGTCGCGCTCGCCTCCCTCGCCGCCGACGTCGCCCGACGTCTCGAGGAGTTCGACCGGACCCTAGCGGAGCGGGCCCGGGCCGCGTTCACCGCCTCGTTCGCCCGGGCGTCGACCCTCGACGAGCTCGCCGGCTCGACGAAGATCCGGGTCGTCGCCTGGTGCGGACAGGAGGAGTGCGGCCACCGCATCGAGGCCGCGCTCGACGGGGCGTTGTTGGGGACCCCGGAGGAGGCGCTGCCGATCGACGCCGGGCCGCTAGACCGATGCGTGGCGTGCGGCCGCCCTGACGGGCTCCGCTGGGCGCTCGCGGCCCACCCGCTCTGACCGGACGGCCGGGCGGTCAGGGCGTCGCGGGGGACGACGGCGGGTTCGGCATCACGAGCCACATGCCGGCGAGGCCGAACAGGAACAACGTGATGAAGACGGCATAGACGCCGTTGTCGATCCAGACGTTGAACGTCACGCCCCACCAGACGTAGAACGTGACGGCGAGGACGACGAGGCTCGCGAATCCCCAGAACGACGCCTTCCGCGCGGTCGACATCTCCTGGAGCCGGGAGCGCGGCGGGGGCGGGGTCTCGGTCTCGGCCGCCATGCGAGCGCGCCGACCTGGGGCGCGCTAGTTAACCCTTACGGCCCACCGCGGGGCGCGCCGTCGCTCCGCGCGAGCCGTTAAGCCCTTGGACGCGACTCGTTCGAGAAGATGGCCGAGCGGGCGGGCGCCGGGAGCTCCGCGGGCCCGTCCGCGGCCGCGTCGCTGCTCGATCTCTCCGACGAGCAGCGGCGGATCCTGGCCTACGCGAGCGCGCTCGGCTCGGAGTTCGACTTCGAGCTGCTCCGCGCGTCGATGGGGGCTGACGAGGAGGCGCTCGCCGAGGAGGTCGAGCGGCTCGTCCATCGGGGCATCCTCCGCGAACGGGCCGGCGGCGGGCGGTTCGGGTTCGACGAGGAGGAGGTCCGGGGCCAGATCTACCGCTCGCTGACCGAGAGCCGCCTGCGCGTGCTGCACCGGAAGATCGGGACCGTCCTCGAGGAGATGTACCCGGACCCTCCGCCCGAGGTCCTCTCGGAGCTCGGCCGTCACTACTTCCTCGGGAAGGCGCCGGAGAAGTCGTCCCGGTACAACCGTCGGGCGGCCGAGATCGCGCGGGAGGGGGACGAACCCGAGGTCGCGATCCACCACCTGGAACGGGTGCTGGTCGACCTGGCCGCCCTGGGCGAGAGCCGCCGCCGCGAACGGGCCGAGGTCGCGGAGGCGCTCGGCGACCTCTCCTACGCCACCGGGAACTTCCGGGCGGCCGATCGGTACTTCACCGAGGCGCTCGAGCACGCGGACACCGCCGACCCGAAGGTCCACGCCCGCCTGCTGCTCGCCCGCGCGGAGGTCGCCCGGGAGAACCTCAACGTCGACGCGGCGGTGACCGGCGCCGCCCAGGCGCTGCGGTACTTCAACCAGGTCGACGACAGGGTCGGCATCGCCCAGACGTACCGGCTGCTCGGCCGGGTCGCCTTCCAGCGGGGCCTCTACCGAGAGGCGCTCGACGAGAGCATGCGCGCCCTCGAGACGCTCCCCGCGCGCGCCGACCCCCGGCTCCGCGGACGGCTCGCCATCGACATCGGGAACGCCTTCTCCTCGCTGGGGTCCCAGGTCCGCCCGGAGGCGATCGAGTGGTACGAACGCGCGATCGAACGCCTGCGCGAGGCCGGGGACTGGGGCGAGCTCGCCCGCGCGTACCACAACCTCGGCGTCAGCGTCGGGGAGGTGCGCCCGCAGGACGGGCTCGACTATCTCGCGGAAGCGCGGACGGCGGCGGAGCGGGCCCACGACGCCCGGGCCACCGGTCGCTCGCTCCTCTCCGGGGTGGAGATGCGCCTCGCGATCGGCGACCTCGAGGAAGCCGAGCGGGACAACGAGCAGGCCGGACGACTCCTCGAGCGGCTCGGCGACCGGCTCGGCATGCAGCAGGTCGTCGTCAACCGCGGTCTGATCGCCGAGAAGCGCGGCCAGTGGGACGATGCGGAGCGGGCGTACACCGAAGGTCTCGCGGTCGCGCGCCGGTACCAACTGCTCGGGGACGAGGCGGAGGCCCAGTTCCACCTCGCCCGACTCTGCTACAAGACCCGGAACCTGGACGGGGCCCGGGCCGCGCTCCGGGCCGCCCGAGAGCTGAAGATCGGCGAGCTCCGCCCGCACCTGCTGCCCGCCTACGAGGAACTCGTCCGGCAGGTCGCGGAGCCGGCGCCCCCGGCCGCCGGGGCCGCCACCTCCGACGAGCATCCCTTATAGGGGAGAACCGGGCTCGTTTTCCGGGATGGTCGCGGCCCGCCCGTTCCGAGGCGCGCACGCGCCTCCCCTCTTCGGCCGGCGCGATCTGCTCGACGAGATCGGACGTCGCCTCGACCACGCCTACGATGGGAGCGGGCAGGGACTGGTGCTGCTCGGGCCCGGCGGCATCGGGAAGAGCCGGCTGCTCGCCGCCGTGATGGAGGCCGCGGAGGCGCGCGGGTTCGATGTCCTCTACGGGAGGGCGCTTCCGGAGGAGCTGCCGGCGCCGTTCTCGCTCGTCCGCGACCTGGTCAGCTCGCGGGCCGCCGATGCGCCCTTGGTCGGGGACGGAGAAGCGACCCTGCCGATGTTCCTCGCCCCGATCGGCGAGAGCCCCGGGCGAGTGCCCGCGGGGGAGTGGACCCCGAGCGGACCGCCGAAGCCCGTCGACGAGCTCGAGGAGATCCTCGCGCCGGTCGGGATGACCGCGATCGAGGGGCTCGACGCGGTACGGGACGAGATGCTCGGCCGCCTGGTCGATACGTTCCTCGAGTGGGCGCGCCGGCGCCCGCTGGTCCTGGCGATCGACGACCTGCCGTTCGCCGACGCCTCCTCCCTGGCGTTCCTGACCCACCTGGCCCGGGATCTCCCCGCCGCCCCTCTCGCGATCGTCGCCACCGCCTCCTCCGGGGCGGAGGCGCCCGGCCGGTCGCGTCCGGCCGTGGACGCCCTGCTCGACTCGTCGTCGTTCCACCCGTTCCCGCTCCAGCCGCTCTCCGCGACCGAAGTGGCGGAGTTCGCGACCTGGATCCTCGGGGGCCACGCCCCCGCGCCCGAGGAGGTCCATCGGTGGCACGCCCAGACCGAGGGGAATCCGCTCTTCGTCGAGCAGCTGGTCCGGACCGCGACCGGCAGCGCGGCACCGGAGGAGGAGCCGGGCGGCGACATCACCCAGGTGCTCGAGGCGCGCGCCGCGGCCCTCGGCGACGCCGACCGCCGCATCCTGACCTACGCGACCGTCCTCGGCAAGGAGTTCGATTTCGCGAGCCTCGCGGTCGTGGCGACCCTCGACGAGGAACGCGTGACGGAGTCGCTCGACCACCTGGTCCGGGCGGGCCTGCTCCGGGAGCGCGGCAACGAGGTCTACGAGTTCGTCAGCGAGGGGCTCCGCGCCAGCGTCTACGCGGACCTGACCGAGACGCGACGCCGGATCCTGCACCGGAAGGCCGGGCGGACCCTCGAGGCGAAGGGCGCGAGCGACGTCGAACTCGCGCGTCAGTTCTACCTGGGCCAGGACGAGCCCCGGGCCGTGGAGTACAACATCCGCGCGGCGCAGGCCGCGACGCGCGCGTTCGCCTACGACGCCGCCGTCTCCCACATCGAGCGGGCCGTCGGCGCGGAGCGTCGGCGGTCCGACCGCGACGCGCGACGCGAGGTCCGCCTGCTCACCGAAGAGGGCCGGCTCCTGGACGACCTCGGCCTGTGGACCCGCTCGGACGAGGTCCTCGAGGAGGCGGTCCAGCTCGCCCGGGCCCACTCGGGCGCGGAGCTCGAGCTGGGACGGGCCCTCCTCGCGCTGGCCCAGACCCGGGCCGATCGCAGCGATTACGCATCGGCCGAGGCGCTCGCCACCGAGGCATCGCACGGCTTGGGTCGGTGGGGAACGCCGCGGGACATCATGGCCGCGAACCGCGTGCTCGGCATCGTCTTCTGGCGGCTCGGCGACCTCCCGCGCGCCGAGCAGTGCCAGCGGGCCGCGCTCGAGATCGCCGAGCGGGAGGGGACCCTGCTCGAGCAGGGACACTCCCTGGTCGACGTCGCGAACACGATGGTGCCGCGCGGGGAGCGCTACCTCGCGACCGCCCTGGAGCTGTACCGGAAGGCGGCCGACTTGTTCGCCCGCGTCGACGAGCCGACGGCCCGCGCCCGGGTGCTGATGAACCGCGGGGTGCTCGAGTACACGGTCGGGCTCGTCGACGAGGCGTTCCGCGACGTGGAGGAGGCGCTCGTCACCGCCGAGCGCGCCCGTTCCCCGATCTACACCGCCTACTGCCTCCTCAACCTCGCGCAGTGGCACGCCGAGCTCGGACGGCCGGGGCCGGCCCAGACCGCGCTCGACCGGGTCCAGTCGGCGGTCGCGCCGCTCGGGGACGCGCTGGCCGAGCAGCAGTCGGCGATGACCCGCGGGATGATCGCGGAGGCGCAGGGGGCGCTCGACCTCGCCGAGACCCACTACCAGGACGGCCTCGCCCGCGCCCGGGAGCTGCGCCTGGTCGCGGAGACGTCGGAGATGCTGTTCCGTCTCGCTCGGTTGTCGATGCTGAAGGGCGAGCTGGTCGAGTCCCGGGCGCGCCTCGACGACGCGCTGGCGAGCGGCCTCCGCGAGCACCGACCCGACTTCGCGGGGCGCCTGCGCGACCTCGAGTCCTCGCTCGCCCGCGACGCGGCGCCGCCCGCCCCGGCCGACCGCGCGACGGGCGGGACGCCGTCGTGACCGCGGCGCCGCCCGCGCGACGGGCGGAGGACGGTTCCCCGTACCCGGACCGGTCCCGGCCGGACTTCGAACGGCAGGTCCGCCGGATGTTCACGCACATTGCGGAGCGGTACGAGTGGTTCGACCATGTCGCGTCGCTCGGCAACGACTACCTCTGGCGGCCCCGGGCGCTCTGGGACCTCGATCGGTTCCGGGCCGGTCGGCCGGTCGCCCGCGCTCTCGACCTCGGCTGCGGCACGGGCGAGCTCGCCCGCCTGGTGACGCGCCGCCACGCGGCGGCCCGGGTCGTCGCGACCGACTTCACCGCGGCCATGGTGGCGCACGCCGCTCGCGTCCTCCGTCCGTCGGGCGAGGGCGCGCGCCTATCGTTCGCCCGGGCGAACGCCCTCCGGCTCCCGTTCGCGGACGCCTCGTTCGACCTAGTCACCAACGCGTTCGTGGTCCGGAACCTCGCGGACCTCGACGTCGCGTTCCGCGAGATGCGGCGCGTGCTCCGCCCCGGCGGGTCGCTGTTGATCCTCGAGATCACCGAGCCGCTCTCCCCGCGGTTCGGCGCCGTCTTCCACGCCTATTTCGACCGGGTGGTGCCGTGGCTCGGCGCTGCGGTCGCGAGCGAGGGACCGTACCGCTACCTCCCGGAGTCGCTCCAGAGCCTCCCGCCGCGGGCGCAGCTCCTCGCGAAGCTGAAGTCCGCCGGGTTCTCGCGCGCGGAGGCGCGGCCCCAGTCGAGGGGCATCGTGACGGCGTTCCTCGCCGAGGCGGGCGCTCCGGCGACCCAAAGTCGTTAAGCCCGCGGGGGCCCGTCGCGGGTCGTGCCCGACGCCCCGTTCGATGCGTTCCGCTACGCCCACGCGCATCGGCTGGAGGTCGCCTGGCTCTCGCAGAACACGAACCACCTCGTGCCCCCCGGGGTGATCGAGGGCGCCGTCGACGAGGCTCTGCGGACGCGCCGGCACGAGGGGTATCCGTACGCCCCCGGGGACCCGGAGTTGCTCGACCTCGTCCGCGCCGACTTCGGCCGGGACGACCTGGTCCCGTTCCTCACCAGCGGGGGGACCGAGGCGCTGTACATGACGACCCGCGCCCTGCTCGGGCCGGGCGACGAGGTCGTGGCGTCGGACCCGAGCTATCTGATCATCCACCGGTTCGTCGACCTGTGCGGGGCGCGCACGGTCAACCTCGACATCTACCGCGCCCCGTACCGCCTCACGTCCGACCGGGTGCGCGACGCGATCGGCCCGAAGACGAAGATGATCCTGCTGATCGACCCGCTGAACCCCCTCGGCTCCGGCTATCCGCGCGACGAGGTGCGGGCGATCGCGGAGATCGCGCACGACCACCATCTCACCCTGCTCAACGATGTCACCTACCGCGATTTCTCGGACGGCCACGCCCTGGCGGCCGAGTTCGCTCCGGAGGAGACGGTGACGGTCTGGTCGGTCTCGAAGAACTGCGGCCTCGCCGGGCTGCGGCTCGGGGGACTGCTCGCACGCCCCGACCGGGTGAAGGCGATCGGCCGGTTCAACACGAACGACCTCGGGGTCAACGTCCTGGCCCAGGCGGCGGCCACGGCGGCGCTCCGGACGAAGTCCCACTGGATCGGCGAGGTCGTCCGCCAGACGCGGGCGAACAACGCCCGCCTCCGGGACTGCGCGCGCTCGGTGGAGGGGGTCTCCCTCCCGGTCGACCCGTCGCGCGCGAACATGACGGTCCTGGACATCGCCGAGAGCGGCATCCGGCCGGAGGCGCTCCAGGAGGAGATGCTCCGTCGCGACGGGGTGTTCGTGCGCGCCGGCAACTACCTCTCGCCCCAGTACGGGGCGCGATTCGTCCGGGTCTCGTTCTCCAACCCGCCGGGGGACATCGACCGATTCGTGGCGGCGTTCCCGCGGGCGATGGAGCGGCTCCGGCCGGCGACCCCGGCCGCCCGCTGATCGGATCTAGTGGTCGGGCGGCCGGACCCGCACGTCGACGACGACGTGGGTCCGGCCGGGCCCGTACGGCTTCACCTCGCGCCCGCGCGCCGGCGACCGCAGGGCCCCGCCGACCCGCCCGACCTCCTCGGTGACCTGCGATTCGGCGTCGGGCACCGCCGAGCGGGAGTCCGCCACGGTGTGCACGTGCAGCCAGCCGCCGTCGGGGCGGAGGAGGCCGACCGCCCGCGCCACCCACGGAACGGCCGAGGGCAGGTAGCCGAGGAAGACCCGGTCCGCGGTCCGGTGGGGGATCGGAACCTCCCGGTTGTCGCCGAGACGGGCGTCGATCCGCTCGGCGACCCCGTTGGCGCGCGCGTTCTCGAGCAAGTAGCGGAACGACTCCGGATTCTTCTCGACCGCCACGACCCGCGTCGTGGGACTGGAGCGGGCCGCCGGGATGGCGAAGTAGCCGATCCCGGCGAACAGGTCGACGACCGCTTCGCCCGGCCGGACGAGCTCGCCCGCGCGCCGGCGCTCCGTCCGGTTCCCCTGGGCGAACAGGATCCGCGCCGCGTCGAACCGCCAGCGCACCCCGAACTCCACCACCTCGGTCTCCGTCGCCCGGCCGGCGACGACTTCGACCGTCGGTCGCCGGAGCTCCCCGTCCACCGGCCCGGCGCGGACCAGCACCGTGGCGACCCCGAGCTCCTCCTGCCACGCGGCGCCGAGGGCGTGGTAGTGGGGGCGCAACGACTCGGGGAGGCGGAGGAGCAGGACCCGGCCGAGCCGCTGGTAGCCGACCGGCATCGCGCGGGCGACCGAAGGACCGGCGCGCTCGGCGAGGCGCCGGCGGACCCGCTCCGCGGGCGAGCGGCGCCGCGGCCCCGGATGGTCCGGGGACGGGGTCACGCCGGCCCGGTCCCCGGCCCCTTCTCGAGGATGACCTCGAGGAACTGCTTGAGATGGGCCGTCAGGATCGGGTTGTCGGTGAACCCGCAGGCGTCCAACCCCGGGGCGGCGAGGAGCGCGTGCTCGCCGTCGGCGAGGACCTCCGTGGCGAGGAGGTTCTCCCGGCTGACGTACTCGACGCCCTCGGGGACACGCTGGAGCGGCGCCGTGACGAACGTCACGGCGACGCCCCGTTTCACCGCGTGCTGGATCTTCTTGCCGAGGTCGTCGCGGATCTCCGCGACCTGGGGCGTCGTGAGGATGAACGTCCGCGTCGACTGGTCGAGCAGGTCCCCGATCTTCTGCACGACCTTCTCGCGGCCGCTCAGGAGGTAGACGAGCTGCGGCTCGCCGTGCTCGGCGACGACCCGGTGGAGCTGGGCGAGCTGCTCGAACACCTCCTGGATCGCTCCCTTGAGCGATTCGGCGACGTCGAGGGGGGGCGTCGGGCGGAAGAGGATCGGCTTGCCGCCGGTCGGTTGGGCGTACCCCTTCTCCGCCAGCGACTCGAGGACCTTGTACGCGCTGGTCCGCGGGATCCCCGCGGCCGCCGCGAGGGTGGCGGCGTCCCCGACCCCCCGCGCGACGAGCGCGATGTACGCTCGTGCCTCGTACGTGGTCAGTCCGACCTTTCCGAGGACCTCCGTCGCGCGTCGAAACTCCCCGGACGTCTGGTTCCCGAGGGCCGCTGCGGTCTCTTCGATCGTCGCCATGCCGGTGTCGCGCGAGCGACGTACGACGGGGGACTTAACCTGACGGGGGCGGAACGGTTACTCGACCGGACGGGTCAGGGCCAGGAGCGCCGCCGGACCCAGCAGCGCGTCGACCTCGTCGCGGGTCAGCAGCCGCTGCTCGACGAGGAGCTCCTGGATCGGGCGGTGCGTGCGCTCGGCCTCGTGGAGGAGCTCGGCGACCTTGAGGTACCCCAGCTTCGGGGTGAGCACGGTGGCGAGGGCGGCCGACTCGAGGAGATACCGCTCGAGCCGGACCGGGTTCGCCGAGAGGCCGTCGACGCACGTGCGCGCGAAGACCGGGAGGTAGTTCGTCAGGATCTCCGCGGCGAACAGCACCTCGTACGCCGCGAGCGGCATCATCACGTTGATCTCGAGCTGGCCGGCCTGCACCGCGTACGCGGTGGCGGCGTCGGCGCCGAGGACGTGGAAGGCGACCATGTCGAGGCACTCCGCCGCCGACGGGTTCACCTTGGCCGGCATGATCGACGACCCGGGCTGGATCTCGGGCAGACGGATCTCGTCGAACCCCGTCGCGGGGCCGCTCGCGAGGAGGCGGAGGTCGTTCGCGATCCGGACGAGCTCGAGGGCGAGGCTCCGGAGCCATCCGGAGGCGGCGCCGAGCGGCCACCGGCTCTGCATCGTCTCGAACGGGTCGCGGGCCGGCCGGAGGGGCAGTCCGGTGAGCTTCGCGTACTCCGCGACGACCCGCGAACGGAACCCCGGGACGGAGTTCACGCCGCTGCCGACCGCGCTCCCGCCGAGCGGGAGCTCGGCGAGGACCCGCTCCACCGACGGCAGCGTCTCGAGGAGGTGCTCGAGGACCGAGGCGTAGGCGGCGAGCTCGGCGCCGAGCGTCACCGGCATCGCGTCCTTGAGGTGCGTTCGACCGGCCTTCGGCGTCCGCCCGTACTCGTCCGCCTTGGCCCGGAAGCTGGCGGCCAACCCTTCGACCGCCCCGCGGACCCCCTGGAGCGCGAAGAGGGTCGCGACCTGAGCGGCCGACGGATACGTGTCGTTCGTGGACTGGCCGCGGTTCACGTGGTCGTTCGGACTGAGCGTCGCGTAGTCGCCCCGCGGCTTGCCCAGGATCTCCAACGCCCGGTTCGTCAGGACCTCGTTGACGTTCATGTGGAACGACGTCCCGGCCCCGGCTTGGAAGACGTCGACGACGAACTCCCCGGCGAACTTCCCATCGGCCATCTCCTGGGCCGCCTGGGCGAGCGCTCCTCCCCGCTCCCCGTCCAGTCCCCCGAGCACGACGTTCGCGCGGACTCCCGCGAGCTTGAGGAGGGCGTAGGCGCGGATCAGGAGCGGGGACGTGGCCAGTCCGCTCACGGGAAAGTTCTCCCGGGCCCGGAGGGACTGGATCCCCCAGTACGCCGAATCCGGCACCTCGCGGGGTCCTAGGGAGTCGCGCTCGGTCCGGGGGGGCATGGACTTCGGAGGAGGGCTCGGCGACAAAACCTTTCGGCCTCGCCCCCGGCCGCCGGTCCCCCGGGACAAAAGGTTTAGCGCGGGCGACGGCCTGCTCCGGCCCCCCTGCGGAGGTGGCGTCGCCCTGGTCGACCCGGCCCAACTCTCCCTGGACATCGCCGGCAACGTCGCCGGACTGGCGCTCCCCGCCGCTCTCTGGGCCCTGCTGTTCCTGGTCGCGTTCGAGCGGGGGCCGTTCGCGGACAGCCTCGGGTTCGGCCGGAAGGCGTTCTGGCTCCTCCTTCCGGGGGCGCTCTTCGCCTCGCTCGCGATCGTTCCGATCGCCCCGGTGTCGTACGACTGGGTCGGGGTCAGCCTCGCGGGCGCGCTGTTCCCCTTGTTCGTCGGCGCGCTCGCCGTCGGCCGGTACGCGTCGCCCCGGGCGGCCGCGATCGGCCTGTACCTCCTCGTGCTGCTGATCGAGGCCGGCCTCCTGCTCGTCTGGGTGCTCCCGTCGTTCCAGGGGATCGATCGTTCGTTCGCCGCGGCGCTCGGAGTCGCGGCGTCCACCGGGGCGGCCTGGCTCGTCCTCCTCGTCGCCGTCGCGGTCGCTGCGGTCGCGGTCGGACTGTTCGGTCGCGCGAACTCGTCGTACCCCCGGGTCGTCGCGTACCTCGTCGCCCTGACCTCCGGCGTCCTGGTCGCCACGTTCGTCGCGACGTCCGCGATCCCGGGGGTCGGAATCGTCGAGGCGTTCCCCGACTACCTCGTGACGCCAGTCGCCGCGGGCGTCGCGGCCGCGCTCGTCGCGCCTCGGGTCTTCCCCGGGAAGGAAGGGTTCGCGCTTCCGAGCTCATACCTGGCGGCGACGTTCGGCGTGCTCCTCGGCGCGGACCTCCTGCAGCAGCCACCGCTGTACGGCCGCGGGGCGGCCGGGCTCTACGTGATCGGGGGGGCCGGCGTCTTCGACCTCGTCTACCTGTCCGGGCTCCTCGCGTTCGCGGGGGCGTACCTGACCCACGTGGCGCTCGGCCGCAGCCTCGCTCCGGTGGGCGCCCCGCCCCGGGAGTCCCGGCCGACCCCGATCGGCCGCCTCGGGCGAGCGTTCCGGGCGGGCGTCTACGGGTCGGTGGGGGAGTCGATCCAAGCGTCGGCCCGAGCGGGGCGGGAGGCCGCCGCGCAGGCCCGACTCCTCCTCGAGGTCGCCCCCGGACCGGACGACCGGCCCTGGGCCGGGCTCCCCGTGCCGGGGTGGGTCGTGAGCGACCAGGCGAACCTGGACGCCGTGGCCCGGTCCGGGACGACCGACGGACGCGAGGGATACCGGGCGTGGCTGATGGCCCGCCTGCTCGTCTTGGTCGGCCGGGAGGTCGGGCTGCGACGGTACGGTCCGATGCGCTCGCGGACCGTCGCGTTCCTGCTGGACCTCCTCGTCGTGACCGCGCCGGCGGGCGGGGTGTTCACGGCCCTCACGCTCGCGACCCCGGGGAGTCTCGACCATCTCGTGTCGACGGTCGCGTTCAGCGCCGCCCTCTACGGGTACATCAGCGCCGCGTTCCTCTATCTCGTCCTGGCGGAGGCGCTGTTCGGCACGACGGTCGGCAAGTGGCTCCTCGGCCTCGAGGTCCGCGACCGGACCCTCCGGATCCCCGGCGGGGTCGCCGCCCTCGTCCGGAACACCCCGCTCCTCCCCATCCTCGTGCTCGTCGGCATCGGCATCTCGCTCGGGGTCGCCTTCGGGTTCAAGGCCGGGGCGAGTGTCGGCATCGTGATCGCCGGGATCGCGCTCCCGGTCGGGGTCCTCGCGGTCGTCTCGCTCACCGCGTTCGTCGTGGTGGGCGTGGGGCTCCTCGGGACGATCGGGATCCTGATGGTCGCCCTGACGGCCGAGCGGCAGCGGATCGGCGACCTCTGGGCCGGGACCTGGGTCGTCACCCGGGGGCGCTCGGCGCCGTCCCCGGCGCCCGCGCCGCCGCCGGCTCCACCGCCCCCGTCCGCGTGAGCGAGATCGCGATCGACGAGACGTTCGCGTCCCGGCCATCCTTGTTCGTCAGCCGCTCGGTCCCGATCGAGATCGGCCCGACGTCGACCTGCCCCTCGAGGAAGCGCCGGCGGACCACCTCGACGACGTCGACCGCGCGGACGATCGCGTTCCCCCGAGCCTTGACGACGACCGGGCCGGCCCCGCTGTGCAACTGCGTGACCACCTGGAAGACGTAGGTCATCGTCGGCTTCTGGCCGATGAAGACCGTCGAGCCGAGGTCGTCGGGCCGCGGCATGGGGGGCGGGCCCACGACGCCCCCGTACAAGGCTTTTTGCGGCGGGCCCGGCATCCGGTCCGCTCGGGGACGGCGGTGCGCTCGCAAAGGTTATCGGGGGACCCCCGTACGCGCGACGACGTCGTGCAGGGGTGGCCCAGCTTGGTCAAAGGCGCCAGGTTGAGGTCCTGGTCTCGTAGGAGTTCGTGAGTTCAAATCTCACCCCCTGCATACACCCGTCCGAGGTTGCATGGAAGGCTCGCTGACGCTCTGTCCGAACTGCGGGGCCACGGTCGCCCCCGGCGCGGGCGTCTGCCCCGCCTGCCAGGCCCCGATCGAGACGCCCGGTCCGCGGCCGCTGACCGCCGCCGGCCCGGTCGACGACCCGCCGGACCCGGATCCGGCGGGGGACGACCCGACC
>JASHVP010000112.1 GCA_030044475.1 Thermoplasmata archaeon
GGCCGAACATGATCTCGACAAAGAGCTGTCCGACTTGAGCTGAACCGCCGGATGCTCGGGTCCGACCGGGAGGCGTCACTCGAGCGGAGGGACGGCGGCAGAAGCACTGGCGGCGGTCGTGGTTCGAGGAGGGAAGACTCTCACGTGACCGCTGTGGTCGCCGTGGAGAATCCTGGTTGGCCGAGAGGGCATCGACCGCAGCACCGCGCCAGCGATAGGTCCGACTCGGGAGGCACCGCGGAGGCGGGACCGAGGCTCGGCAGGGAGGCGTAGGAGAATGGACTATGTATAACCCGGCCTTAGCCGCGGCTACCGATGGTCGCCTGGAACGTCGCCACGAAGAGTCTCGGGTTGTCGCTGGTGGTCGGAATCGCGGTCTTGATGCTGTTGCCGGCGGGGTCGACGCTCGGTGCCGCGACCTTGACCGGCGCCCGGGCGTCCGAACCCCCCACTTCCGGACTGGCAGTCGCGTCGAGCGCCGCTACCGATGCCACCGGTACCGTCGCGAGCCTGAGCCCGACCTCTGCCTCGCCGAGCGCATCCGTTCTCTCTCACTTGCCCGCGAGTCTCCTCAAGATCCCCTGGATCGCGTCGCTCGCACACACGGGCCCCGAACTTCAGCCCTTGGCGTCGGTTCCGAACCTCGGTCTCCTGGAGGACCCGGTGACCCCGGACGCGCAAGGCACGATCAACCCGTTCTACGTCGCGCAGCCGGCTCCGCTGGGCCTCGGAGACTTCGGACTCGGAGCCACTCCGTACTCCTACAACACGTCGCACTTCATGGGGGAGGTCACGTTCAACACCCCGCCGAACGTCACCGACCCCGGTTCGGCGGACGTCGTGGAACCGGCCGGCGAGCATGACGGCTACGTCGGCAGCTTCTACGAGTTCGGCATCCAGCTCAATACGGTCGCGACGAACATGTCGATCCCCGGTTCCGATCAGGGATTCTTCTGGACGCAGAACGTGGTGAACTTCAACGACACCGGGATCCACTTCGTCGAGGACACGTTCAACATGACGGGGGCCCCGGTGATCGCCCCGGGGACGATCTATTCCGCGTGCGACAACTCCTCCGTGGGGGTGCAGCGGATCCTCAACGCGTACGGCGGTGTGCTGCAGTGCGTCGGGGGCACCGTGCCGATCAGTCCCGCGTCGTACCCGATCACGCTCCAGCTCTACAACAACGCGTCGATCACGAAGGGGAACCGGACCGAGGTCGTGTACGGATACCGGATCGTCCTCGCGGGGACGGGGCAGGTCTTCACCGGGATCGCGAGCACCGTGGTGTTCAACAACCCGAACGCCGCGACCTCCCGACCCGCGAACCCCCCCGGGTACTCGGTCGACGGATTCGCCGGGGCCCCCGGCGGGATCTTCCGGGACGCGGAGATTGTCCTGGTCGGCAACATCGGGGGGGACAACTCGGTGTTCCGGGCCGTGAACGGGACGATCAACCTGGAGTACTCGAACCTCACGCACGGCGGCTGGCAGAGCGTCCCATCCGCCTACAACTACGGCACCGACACGGGGGAGACATCGACCGGGATCGCGGACTTTTGGACGCCGAGCCACTCCCTCGTGATCAACCAAGGCCCCGCGATGCTCTACGGGCTCTGGAATTCCGTCCCCGGGGTGGCCGTGCCCTCCGGTTCGATCCACATCTCAGGCTCGATCAAGCCGTCGTACGGGTTCGTGTTCGTCAGTAACACCCCCCCGGCGCTCGACCCGTGGAACACGACGCTGGGCGAGCGGGACAACATGAGCTGGCTCCCGACCAACAACGTCGGGAAGTTCAGCACCTACCTCCCGCCCCTCGGCGCGCCCTGGACGACCTCCTACTACGTCGAAGGGTTCGCGGACGGGTACGCGACGGCGACCGGGACGCCGATCACCGGGTCCGTGAGCGGCTACACGCTCGACCTCAGCCCGTCGCCCGGCACCCTCGACGCGCCGCTCTACGCGTTCTCGAACGCGCAGGAGGCCGCGTTGGCGTTGCACGTCACCGGCTCGGGGACCGCGCCGTATTCCTACTCCGGATTGACGGTGAACATGAACCTCTCGTTCGAGCACGTGAACGACTACGGCTACCCCGAATTCGAGGTGTTCATGGCCCAAGACGTATCGAATCCGATCGACGTCAACGGGGTCTTCCAGGGGGAGGACTCCCCGACGGGCAACTTCGCCTTCACCGACTATTCCCTCATCGGCTTCGAGTCCGGCCTGCTGGCCCCCGCTCCCTACACGTTCTCCGCGCCGTACTTCACGTCCGGGATCAATGTGTTCGGCGGCGGCGACGATCAGATCTCCAACCAGGTCGTGGCGGGCGACGGGTACGGGCTGCAGGTGCTGCTCTGGGGCGATCACGACGCCCAGGTCTGGAACATCACGGCGACGGACGGGTCGGGTGGCGTGTTCGTCGGGAAGTCGGTCAACACCTTGGTCTGGAACGTGGCCGTCTCGTACGGCGCGGACGGGGTCACCGACATGGGCTCGAGCCACACGACCGCGTGGGACATCGCGGTGAACGGGACGGGCTCGACGGGGGTCTTCGCCGAGAGCAGCGTCGATGGGACGTTCTCGCAGATCGTCGCGACCAACGGTGCCTATGGCCTCGTCACGGGGGCGTTCGACGACGCCGCGACCGCGGCCTATCCGTACTATTGGCTGCCCGGTTCAACGGGCCTCACGGCGACCAACGTCGTGGCCGAGAGCGGGTCGGTGGGGGCGAACGTCTCGCTCTCGACCGACGCCTCGGTCTCCGACGTCCAGGCCTCCGGGGGGTCGCTCGGCGTCATCTTCGCGCATTCGGCGGATAGCTCCGCCACGGACGTCGTCGCCTCCGGTCGCTCCGTCGGGGTGGCGTCCTTCGCGAGCGACGATCTCGCGGTCTCGGGGGTCACGGCGAGCGCCCACTCGACCGGCGTGAGCGCGCTGGACTCCACGGTGCTCCGTATCTCGCACGTGCTCGCGAAGGGCCATTCGATCGGGGTCGAGCTCGTCGACAGCTCCCACGCCGTGGTCGTCGCGGTCACGGCCACCGACTACTCGGTGGGCGTCCTCCTCGACGGCGCGACGCACGTGACCTTGAACGACATCCGCGCGACCGACCACTCGGTCGCCATCGAGGTCGTGTAAGCCACGCGAGGTTGGGGACCTTCCGGTCGGCCGTCACCGGCGCGCCGCCGGGTCGACCCGCTACCGGGCACCGGGGCCCGTCCGCGCGGTACCCGTCGTTCGGACGGGTGCATCCCCCGCGTCCGGCGTCCGGGCCCCCGGGGAGGCCCCGAGAACGGGGCCGGGCGTTCTCTTCCGGGGGAGCTCCCCGGTGCCCGACCGACCCCGCCTCAATCGACCGAATCGGACGGAGGCGGCGGGGTCACTCGGTCCTTGCCCCGGAGGAGTACGGGAACGAGCGCGCTGAACACGAGGATCGACGAGATCAGGAAGATCGAGTGGATCGCGTCGAGGAAGTGAGCGCCCCCCGCGAACGGAACGCCGGAGTTCGCCGTCCCGAGGAAGATCTGGGTGATCTCGGCGCGGCTGAGCGCGGAGGCCATCACGAGGAGCGTGAACCCGAGGCTCACCGTCGAACCGGTGTTGAGGAACGTCGTCCCGATCCCGGAGGCGACGCCCCGTCGGGTCGGCGGGACGGCGGTCATCATCGCGGCCCGGTTCGGGGCGGCGAAGAGCCCCATCCCCGCGCCGACGAGGACGAGCGGGGGCGTCAGCTGCCAGAACGTCTCCGCGGGCCCGATCTGGGTCAGCCAGAGGAATCCGCTACCCGAGATCACGAGCCCGGCGATCAGGAACGGACGGGGTCCGAACCGGTCGGAGAGCCACCCGCTCACCGGCCCCAACGTCGCGAGCGAGGCGGAGACCGGGATCAGGAAGAGGCCGGCCGTGAAGGGGCTCAGGAAGCGGGGCGGCCCCTGGAGGTAGAACACGAGGATGAACGTGAAGGCGCCGCGGGCGAGCGCGTTGACGAGCAGCGCGACGGCCGACGCCGTGAACGGCCGATTGCCGAACAGGCTGAGGTCGAGCATCGGCGACCGTTCCCGCCGCTCCACGACGAGGAACGCGACCAAGAGCCCGCCCCCCAGGAGGCCGAGGCCGATCGCCAGCGGGCCGGCAATCTGGCCGAGCGCCCCGAGCGTGATCGCGAGCAGGATCAGCGTCAGGCCGATGGCGAACAGGACGTTCCCGGCCCAGTCGATGTGCGGGCGCTCTTCGGGCTTCGCGACCTCGTGGAGGTCGACGCGGGCCCGGATCGTGGCGAGGATGCCGATCGGCACGTTCACGAAGAAGATCCACCGCCAGCCGATCGTGGAGGTGATGAGCCCTCCGAGCACGAGCCCGGAGACTGCGCCCACCACGATCGAGACCTGGTTCACGCCGAGCGCGCGACCCCGCTCGTTCGGGGGGAAGGCGTCCGTGATGATCGCCGCCGAATTCGAGAAGAGGAACCCCGCGCCGATCGCCTGGACGAGCCGGAACAGGACGAGCTCGAGACCGGTTTGTGAGAAGCCGCACAACGCGGAGCCGCCGGTGAAGATCGCGAACCCGAGAACGTAGAGCCGAACCCGGCCGAACATGTCGGAGAGGCGTCCGAAGTTCAGGAGGACCACCGCGGTGAGCAGCGAGTACCCGAGGAGGATCCAGAGGACGAGGGTCGGGGAGGTGCCGGGGAGCTCGCGACCGATCGTCGGGAGCGAGATCAGGACGATGTTCGTGTCGATCGAGGCCATCAGCGTCGCGACGGTCGTGTTCGAGAGGACCCGCCATTTGTACTCCATGGCCCGGTCACCCGCGAGTGGTCCGGGCCCCGGCGCCAGGGCGCGGGGGTCTCATGCGAGAGCGGTCTCCGGCACGGTCGCCCTCTACCCCAGGGGCCCGTGCGTCGACTGGAATCCGGCGATCTCGGACGACAGTTGATCGACGTACTGCCGGAAGGCGGAGAGCACGTGCCGCGACGTGACCACCCCGACGACCTCCTCGCCCGTCCGGACCACGAGACGTCGGACCCCGAGGCGGGACATGGTCGCGGCGACCTCATCCGTCGGCGTCTCGGGCGAGCAGGTGTGGACCACCGGGGACGCGATCTCCCGAAGACGCAGTTTCGTCGGGTCGACGCCCGGCGCGACCACCTTCTCCAGGTAGTCCCACTCGGTGGCGATCCCGGACACCAGCGGGGGCTGACCGCGGGTGACCAGCACGTACCCCTTCCGGGCCGACACCATCGAGCGAGCGCAGGTCAGCACGTCGACCTCGCCGTCGATCTTGAGGAGGTTCGTGTCCATGATCTCCTTCGCCCGCAGGACCATGGGCGCGCCAGCCCGCCGAAGATTATGAGAACGCGCCGGTCCTCTCCTCCGTTCCCGGGCGAACGCGCCCCGGACGCCTCCGAACGATGGACGCACCCCCGCTCGACACCGAGCTGCTCCGGGGCTTCCGGTTCGGCTGTCGCCCGGATTGTGGACTGTGTTGCTTCACGACCCCGGCGGTTTCCCCCGACGAATGGCGCCGTGTGCGGACCGTCCGACCCGAGCTCACGACGGTCCGATCCGGCGGATCGGTCGTCCTCCCGGCGCACCCCCACGGCGGCAGCTGCTTGTTGCTCCGAGCGAATCGATGCTCGGCCCATGCCGTGCGACCCCATCCCTGCCGCGAGTTTCCGGTGACCGTCCATGTCGGAGAGCGACTGCAGGCGAGCCTCGTCCTCTCCTGTCCGGGTCTCGACCTCGGCGGGTTCCGTCGCGACGAACGGGGGGCCGAGCCGGAGGGTCTCTCGGACGAGCTCGCCGCGGTGCGAGCCCGCGTCGGCCCCGAGACCCGACGGCAACTGGAGCAAGCCGTACGGCGTCGTCGGACGCTCCGGCGCCGACTCGGGGCCGAAGGGCGCTGGGAGGAGGAGACGGAGGTCCGCGCGGCGTTGCGCGAGGCCGTCCCGACCCCCGACCGGGACGACTTTCCGTCCGTCCCTCCGCCGCCGATCGAGGGTCCGTGGGAAGCGCTTCCGATGTACTTCGACCAGCGCGCCGCGCCGGTCGCCCTCGCCGAACGCGGGGACGGCTGGGTCGCCGTCGAGCTGTCGGCCGCGGGCGGCGGCCGTTCGGTCGGGGTCGCGGTCCCCCCGGACCGACCGCCGGAGCTGGACGTCTCGGCCCGGGAGCTCCTGACGCACTATCTCCGCTACTGGCTCGAGCGCGACGCGTTCTTCGGCGCGCTCCACCTCGAGATGCTCGACCAGCGTCCGGGCCGGATGCGGGAGGAAGCGGGGCGAGCGCTCCGGGAGATCGGGGCGGCGACGGTGACGGCCGCGGCTGTTCGCGCCCAGCTCGACCGCGGCGTGGTCGGGACCCTGGGGCTGGACGACATCGTCCGGGGGATTCGCGTCGTCGACCTCGACTGGCTCGATCGACCGACGTGGGGCGGCCGTCTCTAGGGCCGCCGGAACTTCCGACCGAGCGCCGCCTCGAGCTCGTCGACCAACCGGTCCCCGTGCTCCGGCCGCCATCGGCTGGGGATCGTCGTGGCCGGCTCGGCCCACGTCGGCGGCGCGTCGGATCCGGCCGTCTCGAAGAAGTCGACCCGCCACTCGTCGGGCAGAGGCTCGGCGTCGGGAGGGGTCCCGGCCGGGTCCAGCAGGATCCAGCCGGTGCGAGCGAGGACTCGTCCGACGGACTCCGGTCGGTATCCGCCCCCGCCGGTCACCAGCAGTCGCCCGTCGCAGAAGGTCCGGGACCACTCGACCAGCCACCGATCGACCTGCGCGTATGCCGCCGGCGTGTACTGGAGCCTCGCGAGCGGATCGCCCCAGTGGCCGTCGACGCCGTGCTGGGCGACGATCAGGTCCGGTCGGAAGTCGTCCAGCAGCGGGGGAACGACCCGCCGGAGCAGCGACAACAGCGCGTCGTCCCCGGAAGTCGGCGGCAGCGGGAGATTCACCTTCGCGCCGGCCCCGTCGCCCCGCCCGATCTCCTTCGGAAACCCCGTTCCGGGGAACAGGGTCCGGCCGTCCTGGTGCACGTCGATGTCGAGGAGGCGACCGTCCTCGTAGAACCCGTACATCACCCCATCCCCGTGGTGGGCGTCGATGTCGAGATACGCGACCCGGAGACCGCGCTCGAGGGCGGACGCGGCGGCGACCGCGAGGTCGTTGAAGATACAGAACCCGCTCGCTCGCCCCGGGTGGGCGTGGTGCAGGCCGCCCGCGGGATGGAACGCCGGTCGGCGCGTCGCGAGCGTTCGTTCCAGCGCCCGTTCGGCCCCGGCCACCAGACGTGCGGCGGCCTCGTAGCACCCCGCGAACGCGGGCGTGTCCCCTTGGTCGAGGTAGAGTCGGTCGCCGTACGACCCGGCCCGCTCCACGAATTCCAGGTACGGGGTCGAATGGAACCGGCGGAGGAGGGACCGGTCGGCCGGTTCGACGGTCCGCACCCACTCCGCGAGGGGGGCCCCGGGGCGCCCGAGCGAACGCTCGAGGAGCCGGACCGCGAGCGCCCGGCTCGCCTCCGAGAAGGGGTGGTCGCCCCCGAAGTCGTAGTCGACGAACCGGGGGTCCCAGACGATGGTCGCCCCCGGGTCCCCCATCGTGCTCCGCCGGACCGAAGGGTCGCTCCGGTTCAAATCGAGCGGCCCGCCCGTCCCACGGAGGCGAGGCATTATCTGGCCCGTCCGCTGGGCCGGCCCGCGGGGGAGCGGATGGGGATCGAGGACGAGGTCTCGGCGAACGCGGTCAAGGTCTACAAGGTGATGAAAGAGCTCGGATTGCTCGTCGAGGAGAAGATGGGAACCGCCGAGCGGATCACGCAAACCGCGAAATTGCCGAAGACCATGGTGCTGAACGCCCTCCAGGAGCTCCAGGCGAAGGGGTTCGCGCGCCGAAAAGTGCGCGAAAAGGCGGCCGGCTACTTCCTCACGAAGTAGTGTCGGGGGCGTCGTTCGCCCCGTTCTGCTCATCCTGGGCCCAGACCTTCTGAACGAGCCGGCTCGTCGACCGCAGCGTCACCTCGGTCACCGAGCTGACGCGCGCCACCTGGGCGCGGGACCGGTGCTCGCCGTTGCTCTCCGCGGCGAGGTAGATCAGCGCCGCGACGAGCCCATGCGGGCTCAGCCCGGAGAGCTCGGGGTCGTCGCGCGCCTCGTCGAGCATCGCCTCCACCGTGGACCGCACCCGCGGGGAGAGGGCGAGCTCCTGGGCGTAGCGAGCGAGGAACGACTTCGCCCCGACGCCCGGGATCGAGAGACCGCTGCCCCGCTGGACCACTTTGAACGTGCGGCCGACCTCGGCTCGCTCCGCGCCGACCGCGGCGGCGACCTCGCCGAGCGTCCTCGGGATCGAGTAGCGGCGACACGCGGCGTAGACGCACGCGCCGACGCTGGCCGGGAGGCTCCGGCCGCGGAAGAGGCCCCGGGCCTTCGACTCCCGGTAGACGTGCTCCGTCTCGGTCAGGACGATCGGGGGCAGGCCCATCTTCTCCCCCGCGACCTGGATCTCGCCGCGCACCGGGGAGCGCTCGAGGCCCCCGTCCGTGACCCGGGAGGTCTGGCGCTGCATGACCCGTTTCAGGTGCTGGAACTCGTACCGGCGGTGCCAGTCGAGTCGGCGCCCCTGGCCGTCCCGCGTCAGCGACAGGGTCGAGCCGAGCAACCGCTTCGAGCCGCCCGGGGTCACGAACGGACCGATGCCGCGTCCGCTCCCGGCCGACGTCTGCGGGTCCGGCGGGGGCGGCGGGCTCGACAGGATCGCCACATCGTCCAGGACGAGCCCGCACTCGGCGCAGCACGTCTCGGACCGCGCGGAATCGACGATCCGGTGCGTGCTGTGGCACATCGGGCAGGCGGCTGAACCCCCGGCGGACGCCGCGTCGGGTCGAGCCCCGGTCTCGCCCACGGTACTCCGGTCAGCGCCGGGGGCTATTAATTCTCGTCCAACCGCTCCGGGACCCCGCGCCGAAATGAAGGCTATTTGAGCCGAGCGGTTCTGGCAGAACGGTGCGCACCGGTCTGGTTCTCGTCGGCATCGGGATGGCGGTCATCGGTGCGGGGGTGATCGCATCGCTCGCCCTGGCGCCGGACCCCGGGACGATCCGCGAATCGTGGCCCATCGACATCGAGAATCTGACGAGCAACGCGTCGCGGGGCCTGCCCGTTCCGGGGACGACGGGGACGGGGGCGATCTTCTCCTTCGATTGGGTCTCGTCGAGCCCGGCCGAGGCGAGCCTCTGGCCGGCGGTCTCCTGCGGCGCGGCGTCCGGCGCTTGTCCGACGACCGAGCTCCCGGTCGTCCACTGGAACGCGACCACGCACGGCGACTGGAGCACGCACGGGGTCCTCCCGTCCTACTACCTGCTGACCATCTGGGCCCCGGCCTCCTCGTCGGTGAATTTTACCGGCCAGGCCGCGGAATCGTACGCCGCACCGAGCCTCGCGATCGCCACGTGGGCGATGATCTCGGTGATCGTGGGCGGGGTCGTGCTGCTCGGCATCGGCGCGATGGCGCTCTT
>JASHVP010000113.1 GCA_030044475.1 Thermoplasmata archaeon
TGGGGAGCGCGAAGGGCCCGTTCGTCTATCCCGAGTCGGTGGTGTACGTCAGCACCAGTCGCTCGAAGGACCAGGTGATCGGGGAGGTGGAGGGGTCGTTCGACCCGATCTACGCCCAGGTCCTGCTCCGCCATCTGACGTTCCGCGACCTCTCCGCCTCCTATTTCCAGGACACCGTCGTGCCGGCCTCGTGGGCGGCAGTGCGCCCGTTGCTCAGCGGCGGCGACGAGGCCCGGGCCCCGGACGGAGGACCGGTCGCGGCGCTCGCCCAGTCGGTCGACGAGCTCGGCGCGGGCAACATCGTGATCGTCGACTCCCTCACCGACCTGGTGGTCCGCCGGGGCGTCGAGGCGACCGACGTCCTCACCCTCTTGAAGGGGCTCCGCCGCCGGGCGAAGGAGTGGGGCGGGATCGTCTACCTCGTCCTCTCGGAGGGCGTCGCGCCCGCGGCGGTGGAGCAGGCGATCATCGACTCGGTCGACGGCGTCCTCCACTTTCGCTGGACGTCGAGCCCGTCCCGCTCCCACCGGCAGCGGTCGATGATGATCGACAAGTTCATGCCGGTGCTCGCCCGAAGCTCGAGCGAGTACAACGGGCGGTTCGTGATCCGGGTCAACGCCGCGAACGGGCTGGTGACGACGCAGTATGAGCGGATCTGAACCGGGTCGCGCGCGCGTGCCGACGGGCGTGGACGGCCTGGACGAGATGCTCGGCGGAGGGTTTCCCGCCGGGCACGTCGTGCTGGTGACCGGCCTCCCCGGGACCGGCAAGACCTGCTTCGGCCTCCAGTTCCTGCTTTCCGGGGCGGAGCGCGGGGAGAAGGGCGTGTTCCTCTCCCTCGAGGAGGAGACGGCGCCGCTCCTGGAGAGCGCCCGGCAGTTCCACTGGCCCGTCGATGCAGCGGTCCGGAACGGGACGTTCCGGGTCGTCCGACTGGACCCGAAGGAGACGCGGCAGAGCCTGCACCGGATCCAGGGGGAGCTCGGCAAGGAGCTCGCCGGGCTCGGAGCGAAGCGGATCGTCGTCGACTCCGTCAGCCTCCTCAACATGCTCAGCGACGACGAACCGAGTCGACGGGCCACGCTGTTCGCGCTCGCCGACGCCTGCCGCTCGGCCGGCGCGACCACCGTCCTGACCGCCGAGGCCGACCCCCTTCACCCCGAGGTGAGCCGCGACGGGCTATCGGAGTACATCGCGGACGGGGTCCTGCTGCTCGGGTACAATTCCGGCCCGGACGGCCATCGGGTCGGGCTCGCGGTCCGGGTCCTCAAGATGCGCCGCACGTCGCACGCGCGCACCGTCCAGCCGTACGCCATCGGGCCCAGCGGGATCGTCGTCAACGCCAAGGCCGTCGACTTCGGGAGCGGGTGAGGCGGCGGGACCCGCGCGCCGCCCCGTCGGATGCTCGACCCGTCGTCGCCGACCTCCGGCGGCCCTCTCGCTCCGGCGCCGTCCGCGCCCGGGACCTGGTTCCTCTACGTCGACCTCGACGCCTACTACGTGTCGTGCGAGGTCCGCGACCGGCCGGAGCTCGCCGACGCCCGGGTGATCGTCGGTCCGCCGCCCGGTTCCGGGCGTGCGCGGGGCGTCGTGCTCTCCGCGAGCTACGCGGCCCGGTCCACCGGGGTCCACTCGGCGATGCCGGCGGCGATCGCCGCGCGGCTCTGCCCGGACGCGACCTGGATCCCTCCGGACTTCGCGAAGTACGAGCGCGTCTCGGGAGAGGTCCGGGCCGTTCTGGCCCGGCACGCGGTGCGGGTCGTGCCGTACGGCATCGATGAGGCCGCCGTCGTGAGCGATGCCCCGGACGCCGCCGGCGCCCGAGACCGGGCGATCCGACTCCAGGAGGAGATCCGTCGGGAGCTGCGTCTGCCCGCGTCGATCGGCGTCTCGACGTCCCGCGTCGTCGCGAAGATCGCGAGCGATCGGGCGAAGCCGGCGGGGATCGTCGTCGTCCCGCCGGACGAGGTCGCGGCCTTCCTGGCCCCGCTCCCGGTGCGGGCGATCCCCGGCATCGGCCCGAAGACCGAGCACCTGCTCCGATCGAAGGGCATCGAGACGGTCGGGCAGCTGGCCGCCCTTCGGCCGTCCGAACTCGGCCGGACCCTCGGAAGCTTCGGGCGCGAGCTCCACCAGCTCGCCCGGGGCCACCCGACCGAGGGACCGATCGAGAGCTGGGAGCCGCACTCCCGGTCGGCCGACCGGACGTTCGACGTCGACATGGAGGACTGGGACCCGGTGGCCGCGGCCGTCGCCGAGCTCGCGACCGACCTGTCGGGGGTCCTCGATCGGGAAAAGCTCCGGTACGGGGCGGTCGGGGTAGCCTTCCGGTGGGCCGACTTCTCTCGGACCCAACGGATCCATAGTCTGGGAGGCGCCCAAGAGGGTCCTTCGGCCCTCCACCAGGAGGCGGCCCGACTCGCTCGGGAGCTCTGGGAGGTCGACGGTGCGCACGGCCGGCGGCCGGTCCGGACGGTCTCCGTCCGGGCGGAACGGCTCGCCCCCCGGCGGCAGCAACAGCGGCGGCTCGACGACGGTCCGGAACGGCGGCCGGGCGAGGATTAAGAGCGCGGGGCGAGTGGGCCCCGTCTCCCGGAGCGTTCGATGGTCAGCGAAGCCGAGCGGGACGCCGAGCGTCTGCTCCGCCCGGACGGCCCGAGGGGTCTCCCGTTGCCCGCCTTCGGCGGTCGCTCCCTCCCGAACGTCACCGCCTCCGCCGTCGCCGCCACAGCCCCCGGCGTCGACCGGACCGGACTCCTGCCGCCGCTCGAAGCGAGCGTGGACCCGTTCGGTGGTCGCCGGGCCG
>JASHVP010000114.1 GCA_030044475.1 Thermoplasmata archaeon
GCACCTCGTCGACGATCACCGTGCGAACGTGGGCGAGCGCGGCCCGGAGGTGGCGTCCGACGAGGAGGATCTGGACGGTCTCGGGGGTCGTGAGCAGCAGGTCGGGCGGCTTCCGGGACTGCGCCTGACGCTGGGAGGTCGGGGTGTCCCCGTGGCGGACCGCCGCGGTCAGGCCGACCTCCGCGACGAGGGAGAGCAGGCGGTGCTCGAGGTCGCGGTTCAACGCCCGGAGGGGCGTGACGTAGAGGACCGAGATCGGCGGGGTCGGGGCGCGCAGCCGCTGGGTCAGGAGCGGAAGCAGCGCGGCTTCCGTCTTGCCGGTCCCCGTCGGCGACAGGAGGAGCGCGTCGGACTCCCCCGCGACGACCGGGAACGCGAGCTGCTGGATCTCGCTCGGCTCCCGGATCCCGCGGCGTTCGACCGCGGCGGCCAACCGGGGGTCGATCTCCGGTCGGTCGAGCGTCGCCCCCCCCGACATCGGGGAGGAGCGACCCCCGACGGGAGAAAGGGGTGACGGGCTAGATGTTCGACCCGGGCTCCAGGTCGAGCATCCGAAGGCCGAAGCTCTCCACGAGAGGGCGGCCGAACGTCCGTCCCGGGAACGTCTCGACCCCCACCTCGCCGAGCACTCCGACCTGGGCCCGGAGGACGTGCCCGCCGACGAGATGGTGGTCCGGTCCGGCGGCCGCGGCGTGGAGGTGGATCGACGGACGGCCGTCCGCGCGGGCGATCGTGCCGTGGAGAGCGACCAGTTCGTGGGGCGCCTTCAGGTCGTGCGGCTGGTAGGCGGAACCGTCCCAATAGCCGAAGGTGGCGTGCTTCAGCATCCCGATCCCGAAGACGACCGTCCCGGCCGTGACCGGCTCCTTCTCCGCGAACCCGGTGATCGCCTCGAAGAGGTCCTGGCCATCGTCCAGCCGGAGGAGGTACCGCGTGCCGTCTCGGACCGTCTGCATCGCGTGGGGGAGCCCCCGGGACGGTAAGGAGATTTCCCGGGGCAAACGGTAAGGCGGACCGGCCCTTGCCGTCGGGCTTCATGACCTCGCTCGAGAACAACCTCGTCGCCGACGGGGAGCGGGCGCTCGTCCGCCGGATCGCCGACGGCGGGCCGGCCCTCGTGGCGCTCTCCGGCGGCGTCGACTCCGCGCTCGTCGCATCGCTCGCGGCCGAGGCCCTCGGATCCGACTCGCTGGCCGTCACGCTGGTCGGCCCGGCGGTCGCGCAGGAGGAGGTCGACCGCGCGACGGAGGTCGCCCGCTCGATCGGCATCCGGCACCAGCTGCGGAGCTCCGACCCGCTCGCGCGGGCGGAGTACCGCGCGAACGCGGCCGACCGCTGCTACCACTGCCGGAGCGTCGAGACGGAGACGCTCCGGGAGGTCGGGGCGGCGGAGCGCGTCCGGCAGTACCTCGACGGCGTCCAGGCCGACGACCTCGCCGAGGATCGCCCCGGCCGGCGGGCGATGGACGAAGCGGGGTTCGTCCATCCCCTCCTCTGGGTCGGGTGGGGCAAGGCGACGGTCCGGTCGGTGGCCCGATCGCGCCGGCTCCCGAACTGGGCGACCCCGTCGAACGCCTGCCTCGCCTCCCGCGTCGCCCACGGCGACCCGATCGACGCCGAGCTCCTGCGCCGGATCGAGGCGGCCGAGTCCGTGGTCCGCGCCGAGGGATTTCGCCAGGTTCGCGTACGGGTCCGCGGGGGGGCCGCCCGCATCGAGGTCGACCCCGACGAGGTCGCGCGCCTCGCGGCGGAACCTCTCGCCGGGGTCGTCCGGGAGCGGGTCGGCGCGTTCGGCTTCGCCCCGGTCGCGATCGACCCGCGGGGATACGGGGCGGGGCGGTCCGCGCTCCCGGTGGTCCGATGACCCCTCCGAAGGCCGCCGCCACGGAGCCCCCGGTGCTCCCGGGCCGGTTCCAGCTGGAGACCGACCTCGTCCCCCAAGGCGACCAGCCCGAGGCGATCGAGGAGATCGTCCGCCGGGTCGGCGCGGGGGAGAAGTACGTCACCCTGCTCGGGGTCACCGGCAGCGGGAAGACGTTCACGATGGCGCACACGGTCGCGCGGCTGCAGCGGCCGACGCTCGTGATCAGCCCGAACAAGACCCTCGCCGCCCAGCTCGTGAGCGAGTTCCGGGCGTTGTTCCCGAAGAACGCCGTCGAGTACTTCGTGAGCTACTACGACTACTACCAGCCGGAGGCGTACGTCCCGCAGATCGACCTGTACATCGAGAAGGACGCGTCGATCAACGAGGAGATCGACCGGCTCCGCCACCGGGCGACCCAGGCGCTGCTGACGCGACGGGACGTCCTGATCGTCGCCTCCGTGAGCTGCATCTACGGCCTCGGGTCGCCCGACGACTACCGGGCCTCGGTCGTCGACCTGCGCGTCGGGCAGTCGATCGGCCGCCAGGGGCTGCTCGACCAGCTCGTCCGGATGAAGTACGCGCGGAACGACGTCGAGCTCAAGCGGGGGCGATTCCGCGTCCGCGGCGGCACGATCGACGTGATGGGCGCCGGCGAGAACCTCCACCGGATCGTCCTGGAGGGGAACCGGATCGCGGCGATCGCCGAGCTGGACCCGGTCACCGGGGAGGAGGTCCGCGAGCTCGCCGACCTGGCGATCTTCCCCGCGACCCATTTCCTGACCGTCGACGAGCGGATGCAGCGGATCGTCCGCGAGATCGAGCGGGAGCGCGATGCGCGGGTCGCGGAGCTGCAGCGGCAGGAGAAGATCGTGGAGGCGCAGCGGCTCAAGGGCCGGGTCGACTACGACCTCGAGATGATCCGCGAGACCGGCTACTGCTCGGGGATCGAGAATTACGCCCGGTTCTTCGCCGACCGCAAGCCCGGGGAGCCGCCCTACACGCTCATCGACTTCTTCCCGAAGGACTTCCTCGTCTTCCTCGACGAGTCGCACGTCGGCGTCCCCCAGCTCGAAGGGATGTACAAGGGGGACCGCACCCGCAAGGACAACCTGGTCGAGTTCGGCTGGCGGCTCCCGTCGTGCCGGGACAATCGGCCGCTCAAATTCCCCGAGTTCCTGGCCCGGGCCTCCCAGGTCGTCTTCGTCTCGGCGACGCCCGGTCCGTTCGAGCGCAAGGTCTCGAAGGGACTGGTCGAGCAGATCATCCGTCCCACCGGCCTCGTCGACCCGCCGATCGAGGTCCGCCCGCTCGCCGGCCACATCGCCGACCTGCTGACCGAGCTGCGGAGGTGCATCGACCGGGGCGACCGGGCGCTCGTCACGACCCTGACGAAGGCGACGAGCGAGGAGCTCGCCAACTACCTGGCGAACCAGGGGTTGAGGGTCCGGTACCTGCACTCCGACGTGGAGACGCTGAAGCGGGTGGAGGTGCTCCGCGACCTGCGCCTGGGGCGCTTCGACGTCCTCGTCGGCATCAACCTCCTGCGCGAGGGGCTCGACCTGCCCGAGGTGAGCTTCGTCGCGATCCTCGACGCGGACAAGGAAGGGTACCTGCGCAGCGAGACGTCGATCGTCCAGACCGCCGGCCGGGCCAGCCGGAACGCGGCCGGAACGGTCGTGCTGTACGCCGACCGGCTGACCGGCTCGATGACGCGCGCGATCGCGGAGATGACCCGGCGCCGCAACGCCCAGGTCGCCTACAACGCCGCCCACGGCATCGTCCCCGAGTCGGTCCGCAAGGAGGTCCGTTCCATCCTCGGGGAGGCGGCCGCCGCGTCGGGGGACCTGAGCGTGCAGGGACTGGGCCAGCGCTGGAAGGACCGGATGCCCCTCCTTCTCGCGAACCTCGAGGAGGAGATGCGCCTCGCCGCCGAGCGCCTCGACTTCGAGGAGGCGGCGCGGATCCGCGACCGGCTCCGGGAGCTGCGCCGGGGCCACCCCGACGCCCCGGGGACCCCGTCCCGCGCCCGCGCGGCGACCGGGTAAACCGCGCTTGCCACCCCCGGCAAGAGCGTTTTAGGCCCGACGCCTCCCCCGGCGCATGGCGCGGACGCGAGGAGCGGGTCCGTCGGGGCTCCCGACGCTGCGCCGCAGCGGCGCCGTCACCGAGTTGCTCTTCCTCTACGAGTGTCAGACGCTCGACCCCACCCAGCTCCGGCCGGTGGCCGAACGGCTCGGCCTCACGGTCCAGGCCGCGTCGCACACCTACCGGCAATTGGCCCAGGGCGGGCTGCTCGAGGTCCGCGACGGCCACTACCGCCCGACGGTCCGCGGGATCGACCATCTGCATGCCGCGCTCGACGAACTGCGCGAGGACGTGGCCGCCCGGCTCGCCCGCCTCCACGTCATCCGCTCGACCCGGGCCGTCGCCGCCGAGCGGTTGCGCCCCGGCGAGGCCGTGTCGCTCGAGCTGTCCGGTGGGATCCTGACCGCCCGTCGGGGGTCCGCCGGTCCGTCCCGGGGACGCACCGCGACGGCCGGGGCGAGCGGCGAGCTCGTGGAGGTGGTCGGGCTCGAAGGGATCGTGCCGATCGAGCCCGCGACGGTCACCGTGGTCCCGCTGGCTCCGTCGGACCGGGCCGACCCGTCGTTGCCCCGGCGGCTCCGGCAGCTCGTACGGGCGTCCGGGAGCGCGTTGGTCGCGGCGGAGGGGCTCGAGGCGTACCACGCCCTCCGGTCCGCGGGAGCGAGGCCGGTGCTCCGCTTCGCGGTCGCGGAGTCGAGCCGCGCCGCCTCGAAGGTCGGGGTGCCGAGCGTCGTCGTCGTCGCCCAGGAAGCGCTCCCGCACTTGTTGGCGGCGTTCTCGGGGCCGGACCCGCCGCCGCTGCAGGTCCGCGCCCTCCCGACCCGGCGGTCCGGGCGCGGCCGACCGCGCTAGGCCGGAGCGACGGGGGGCGACGCGAGGCGGGCCGCACACTCGCGGAGGAGATCCGGCACGGTGCCGACCTCGGTGGCTCCGGCGCGCCGCAGCGCCTCCAGCGCCCGCGCCCCAGCCCCCCCGGTGAAGTCCCAGCCCTCGGCGGGGCCCCGGGCGAGCAGCCAGACCGGGACCGGCCCGACGTACGGGAGGATCGCCTCGAGGTTCCCCACGTTCGAATGGCCGGTCGGGAACGGCGCGACGACGATCGCGCGGGCCCGGCCGAGGAACTCCCGGTTCGCGGCGCGGGCCTCCTCCGAGATCGGAGCGAACGGCGCCTCGACGACGGTCGGGACCCCGAGCTCCCGCGCGGTCTCCTGGTCCGTGTCGAGGAGGTTCAGCACCCCGGCGGTCACACGGTACCCGGCGTCGACCAGGGCCCGGAGGACGGGGCTCGCGGCCCCTCCGCCCCCGACGACGTGGATCGGCCCCGGCCCCAGCGTCCCGACCGGTGGGGGGGCGGGGCCGGGGCGGAACGGGACGAGGTACGGGACCCCGGAGCGGGGCTCGCGGCGGAGCACGGCGACCACCCCCCAGACCCGCTCGAGCAGCTCGGGGGAGAGCACGTCGGTCGGGGGACCGTCGGCGACCTTCCGCCCGCGCGCCAGCACCACGATGCGGTCCGCGAAACGGGCCGCGAGGTTGAGGTCGTGCACGGCGGCCACGACCGTGACCGACTGCCGACGGGCGAGGCGACGCACGCGTTCGAAGAGGTCGAGCTGGTGGCCGATGTCCAGGTGCGCCGTCGGTTCGTCCAGCAGCAGGATCGGCGCCTCCTGGACGAGCGCCCGGGCCAGGACCGCGCGCTGCTTCTCCCCTCCGCTGAGAGAGAGGACGCCGTCGGCCAGTCGGTCGCCCAGCCCCACCTCGTCCGCGGCCGCACGGGCCGCCCGCCGGTCCGCCTCCGACTCCCGTTCGAGCGGGCGAAGATGCGCGTACCTCCCGTAGAGGACGTACTCGAGCAGGGGGACGTCGTCGCGCGGGATCTCTTCCTGCGGGACCCAGGCGATCCGACGCGCCCGCTCGCGGACGGACAGCGAGGCGACGGGGGAACCGAGGACCTCGGCCGACCCCGACGCGACGGGGACGAAGCCGAGGAGCGCCCGGAGGAGGGTCGTCTTCCCCGACCCGTTCGGCCCGGCGAGGGCGAGGAACTCCCCCGGCCGCGCCTCGACGTCGACGTCGGCGAGCGCGGTCCGGGGGCCGTACGCCACGGTCAGGCGTCGGCAGCGGACCGTCGGGGTCCCGCTCATCCGCCTCCCATCGGGGCGCCCGCGCGACGCCGGTAGAGCAGGTAGGCGAAGAACGGTGCGCCGGCGAACGCCGTGAAGATCCCGATTGGCAGCACGCTCGAGGGGAACACCCACAGGGAGAGGTCGCGGGCGCCGAGCAGGAACGCCCCGCCGATGATCGCCGAGCCCGGGACCACCAGACGATAGTCGGTCCCGAACAGCCGCCGGACGATGTGGGGGGAAACGAGCCCGACGAAGCCGATCACCCCCGTGAACGCCACGGCGACGGCCGTCGTCAGGGAGGTGAGCAGGATGAGACGCATCCGGACCCGGCGGGCATCGACCCCGAGGCTCTGCGCGACGTCGTTCCCGAGCTGGAGGAGGTTGAGCTCGCGGCCCTGGAGGGCGAGCAGGGTGCCCGTGATCAGCACGGTCCCGAGCACGATGCCGTCGACGGGCCAGGTGCCGCTCCCGATGTTGCCGAGGAGCCAGAAATCGACCTGCAGGCTCCCCGTCGGGTTCAGGAGGAGGAGCAGCGAGAGCACGGAGGAGAGGAAGCTCGAGAGCGCCACGCCGGTGAGCAGGAGCGTCTCCACCGAACCGAACCGGCTCCGGGCCGCGAGGAGGATCACTGCCCCGGTCGCCAGCGACCCGAGGAACGCGAACAGCGGGAGGACGAGGTCCTGCTGGGGCACGTCGACCTGAAAGACGAAGACGAACGCCGCTCCGACGGTCCCTCCGGAGGAGATCCCCAGCAGGAACGGGTCGGCGAGCGGGTTGCGGAAGACGCCCTGGAGGCTCGCTCCCGAGGCGCCGAGGGCCGCCCCCGCCCCGAGCGCCAGCAGGACCTCGGGGAGGCGGGCCTCCCAGACGATCTCGTTGTACGCCGTGCAGAGCGTCGGGGAGACCGAGTAGCCCGCGCAGGGACTCGCGAACAGCGCGCCGCCCGACAGATGCTGCAGCAGGATCCGCAGGACGATCTCGGGCGGGATCGTGACGTTCCCGACGAGCGGCGAGAACAGGAGCGCCGCCGCCAGGACCGCCGCCAGGGCGACGGCGGGCCACCAGCGCCTCCGACGCGCGACCGGGGGGGGAGCCTCGAGCGGTGCGGTCGGGTCCCCCACGGAGGTCTCTTACGACGCGCTCGGGTGCAGGATGCCGATCAGGGCCGGCAGACCGAGCAGGATCATGGTCGGGTCCGCTTCCGTCAAGTAGTTCGAGTTCAGGCCGTACACCTGGCCGTCCTGGACCGCTCCGAAGTCCGACCAGAACATGCCGGTCGCGTAGGTGGACTCGTTGAGACCGTACCCGGTCCCGTAGACGATGATCGACGGATTGTCGACCAGCACCTGCTCGGGGGAGAGCTCCGGATACGGCAGTGTGGCGTCGGCCGAGATGCTCGTCCCGCACGCCAGCTCGATCAGCGACTCGCCGAACGTTCCGGGACCATAGCTCCAGTAGCCGCTGCTGTCGACCGAGTAGGTCACCAGGACCGTCGGGAACGCGACGCCCTCGTTCGTGAGGTTCGTCGCGAGCAGGGTCGCGTTGCCCAAGTCGGACGAGAGCTGATCGTTGAGAGCGCTGGCGGCCGGACCGACGCCGAAGATCTCTCCCAGCAGGGAGACGTCGATCTCGATCCCGCTCAACGAGGCGGGCTGGAGCATCACGACCGGGATCCCGAACGTGGCGCTCATCGTCTCCACGTCGGAGACCGAGACGATCGTCGCCGCGAAGACGACCTCGGGCGTCAGGTTCAGGAGCTGCTCGACGACGAGCGGGTCCGCCTCGACGCACATCGACGGCGAGAGATTCCAGAGCTGGATCTGGTCCGGCGAGTAGTCGCCGGAGAGACCCCCGAACTCCGGCGTCGAGCAATCGACCCCGACCACGTGGCTCCGGAGCCCGAGCCGGAACATCGAGTCCATGATGTTGGGGCCCAGCACGACCACGCGACTCGGGTCGTACGGAACGGTGACCGTCCGGCCCAGGTCGTCGGTCACGGTGACGGTGCCCGGGGTGCCCGGCGACGGCTTCAACTCGTAGTAGACGGCGGTCGCCGCGACGGCGGCTCCGGCCGCCAGCAGAACTCCGACGGCGAACGCGGTGACGGAGATCGTCCGGGGACGAGGGGCGGGCGCGGTGGACGGGGGAATCAAAGACATTAGAATGTACGCAAACAGAATTGAACATAAGGGTTGCTGCGAAGCTCCCGGTCCGTCCCTCCGCGGACAACAAAGGCTATCTTGTCCGGCTCTCCCCGACCGGTCGGAGGGAGCATAGGCTAATCTGGCAGACCAGCGGGCTCCAGTCAGGG
>JASHVP010000115.1 GCA_030044475.1 Thermoplasmata archaeon
CGGTTGACGAGCCGGGGTCGCCACGATGACGGCGCGAGCCTGCAGGACTTCTACGACCGCGACCGGCGCGAGCTCAAGTGGGGGATCGGGGCCGCCTTCGCGCTCGCGGACGGGATGCTCGTGAACGAGGGATCGCTCGACGAGTTCCGGCGCGCGTCCCGGGCGATGCTCGAGTCGATCCTGCACCGCGACGACTAGCGGCCCGGCGCGCGCCCGGCCAGCTGCGTCCGGACCCCGTCGAACCGCTCCCGGTCGACCACGACCGCGACGCGGGTCCGACCGTGCGCGAGCCGTCGGGTCTCCGCGACGAGGTGCTGGTCCTTGGCGGCCGCGTACGCCCGGGACCCGCGGCCCCCGGCGACCTGCTTGTCCCAGGCGAGGGCGTACGCGTCCGGGGTCGGCGGGGTCGGCGGAGTGCGGCCGACCTTCCGCTCGGCGACCGTCCGGCGCACGAGCTCGACGTAGCCGATGTTCTGGGTGAACAGGTTCGCCGCCTCCTCCTCGTCCGGGTCGAGCGGGGCGACGGGGACCGCGTTCGCGCGCCCCCATCCGACGACCTCCACGAACGACGGATTCGGCACCCGGACCTCCCCGAAGCGGACCAGGCCCCGCACCTCGCTCGTCTCGTTGCCGGTGAGCGGCACGACGGGCTCCGCGTCGGCGAGCACGAAGTAGTCGACGATCCCCTTGAGGTCCTCGGAGGAGATCCCGAGCCCAACGGCGTCCGGCGCGAACCCCCCGAGCGCCCCGAGCACGGGGCCGACCTCCGCGTAGAGCCCCCGGACCGGGGCCAGGAGGAGCACGTCCGCGCCCGCGGCGACTCGCGCGGAGATCACGACCCTTCGCGCTCCGAGATCTCCTCGAGGAGCTCCTCGGGGTCGCGGTGACGTCGGAGCTCCCGCACGGAGAGGAGCGGCATCCCGCCGATCGAGGTCCGGTGCGGGGTCTCCTGCACCACGAACATCGCATGCCCCTCGGCCACGCGGGCGATCGCCTGGAGCACCTCGGCCCGGTGCAGGGCGGTGCGCAGGCTCCCGACCGCGGCGAGGAGGACGTCGGGCGTCTTCGCCACCGCGTCGAACGGCGCCCGGACCGTGACCGTCACTTCGAGACCCATGCCGTCGAGCTGCCGGAGCACGCCGTCCCGCAGCGGGTCGCCGGTCGGAGGCCGCGGACGCTCCGGGGGGACCGCTTCGGGCTCCGGTGCCTCCTCGCCCTCCCCCGGTCGGCGCCGGGTCGGCCGCACCGGCTCGAACAGCCCGATCGGCCGTACGATCGGCTCGCCGAAGTACGCCTCGATCCGGGCCACCACCTGGGCTTCCGCGCCCGCGCCGTCCTCGTAGAGCTGGATCGCCCGTCGGGAGACCCCGGCGATCGAGGCGAGGCCGCCCAGGGAGAGGTTCCGGGAGTTCCGGAGAATCCGCAGCCGCTCGCCGTCGACCCGGGCGAACGTTCCGCCCGGGCTCGCGTAGAGGAACGGGGGGAGCGCCTTCTCGAGGAACTCCTGGAGGGTGCCGTCGGCGACGATGGGGACGCCGTACCGGGTGTAGACGACGCCGGTCTCCAGCTCCGCGGCGCCGGACGTCTCGCCGACGACGAGGACGATCGCCCGGAAGAGCCGCCCGAGCTCGAGGAGCCGGCGCGCCTCCTCGGCATCGAGCGCGTCGATGTTCTTCAGGATCTTGAGCAGCAGGAGCGTCGAGTCTCGCCGGGCCGCCAGGTCGAAGCTCGACGGTCGGACCCCGTGCGAGTCGGCGACGTAAAACCCGGCGGCCTCGAGCCGGGTCCGGATCCGATCGATCCACCGCTCCCGGTTCGGCGCCACGTGTACCCCGGTAGAATCAATTGAGACTTGTATATAATCGGGTAGGGTCGGCCCTCTCGGGGGACCCCCCGCCTACCCCCGGCCCGCGACGTCGAAGCGCGACGGGCGGTGGACGACCAGGTCGGTTCCCCCCTCGTGGGTGCGGCCGAGCAATAGGTCGCAGCCGCGGAGCCCGCGGAGCGGGGTGCCGAGCCCCTTCGCGGCGGCCCGCAGTTGACGCCCCAGGTACCCCTCGAGCGTGACCCGGGTCCGGAACGGCGAGGGACCGGATCGGAGCTCCAGCTCGACCAACCCGCCGGATCGACGTCGCAGGCGCGTGATGGTGTAGGGGGTGTGGAACGCCACCGAGCGTTCGAGGTCGTACTCGATCCCCCACCTCCGGGAGCGGCACTGGGGGCAGCGGACCCGCGGGCGCCGCGCGGTCGTCCACGAGTGCCCGCACTGGACGCACTTCGACCCGAGGAGCCACCCGCGACTCGGAGGCACGGGGGGCGAATCGTCGTCCCGCCAATATGGACCCTCGGTTGGTGTTCGGGGCCGGCCCTCGGGGGGGGCAACGTAAGGCGGTCCACCTCCTCCGGGGGCATGGAGACCTCGGTCCGACCGATCCCGGACGTCCCGGCCCTCCTCGTTCGGCCGTCGGGGTCGCCGGCGTTCGTGGTCGTCGCCGACGTCCACCTCGGACTCGGGGGGGGAGTGGGACGAGCGGAGGGGCCGCCCGAGGCGAGCGGCGCGTCGATGGCCGCGGAGCTCCGCGCGATCGTCCGGGGCGAGGGGGTCCGTCGCCTCCTGATCGCCGGCGACGTGAAGCACCCGATCGTCGGGACCCCCCGCGCGCTGCGGCCCGTGGTCTTCGACGTCTTCTCGACGCTGCTCGCGGACGGGCTGGAGGTCGCGGTCGTGCTCGGCAATCACGACGTGGGGCTCGCTCCGTACCTGCCCCGGGAAGTCGAGGTCCTCCCCGCGGCCGGAGTGGTCCACGGAGGGGTCGGAGTATTCCACGGCCATCGGTGGCCCGCGCCGGCGGTGCTCGAAGCGGAGATCCTGGTCGCGGGACACCTCCACCCGGGATACCGGTTCGCCCCGACGCCCGAGCATCCCGACGGAAAGCGCCGCTGTTGGGTTCGGGTGGAATTCCCGCCCCACCCCCGCTCGGCGGCGCCGCACCGACGTCGCGAACGGCCCGAGATACGGGCGCGCGAGATGGTCGTCCTACCGGCGTTCAACCCGATCGCCGGGGCCGAGGCGTTGAACCGCGACCGTCCGGCCCGGGGCCGCTCGTTCCTCTACGCCCGATTCTTGGCGCGCGGGACGTCGCGTGCCTACCTGCTCGACGGGACGGATCTCGGTGGGATCCCTACGCCCCCGTCGCCGCGGGGCCGCGGGCGAGGAGCGCCGCGAGCTCCGACGGGTCGGTGACCGGCGGCGCGCACGCCGTCCCGAAGCAGACGAGCGCCCGCGCCCGGTCGGACGGGGTCGGAGCGGCCAGCTCGCCCGGCAG
>JASHVP010000116.1 GCA_030044475.1 Thermoplasmata archaeon
GGCGGAGCGGGTTCGGACGGCGCCCCGGGGCCGGCCAGGTCCCGGGGGGCCCGATCGGCCGGTTCCTCGGGCCGCGTCTGCTCTCCGGGGGGGACGGACGGCGGCCCGCCTTGGTTCGCGGGGGCCGGCGTCGACGCGGCAACGACTGGGGGGATCGTCGAGGTCTGGGGACTCGACGCGGGAGCCGGAAGGGCCGGCCCGGGGACCGGAGGAGCCCTCGGACGACGGTCCCCATTCGAGGGGGGAGGTCGCGGGCGAGGCCGCGGGCGGGGCGGCCGCGCCGCCGCCGGGACCGGCTTACCAAGCTTCTGGAACAGTTCGATCGCGATCGGACGACCGAACCCGGGAAGGCTCGCGACCGTATCGAACGGGGCGCTGCCGATCCGCTCGACGGTCGTGAGGCCGGCGTCCCAGGCCCCGGCGACCTTCGCGGGGCCCAGGAGGGGCGCCCCCAGGAGGCCGTCGAGTTCCTCCCCGAGCGCCCGGACCTGCTGCTCGCGGTGGATCACCTGCTCGTCGGCGAAGTCGACTTCGTCCGGGGCGAGCGGCACCACCGGCGGCGCCGGAGAGGTGCGCCGACGCCCGGAACGGGACCCCCGCGGCCGAACGGCGAGGGGCAACGGAGGGACGCCGGGCAGGTGGACCGACCACCGGCTCCCGGTGCGAGTGCGTCCGGAGATCCGGGAGGCACCGCGCGGGGCGGCGGCCACGTCGACGGTCCGGAACTCCGCGACGTGGAGGTACCGAGCGATCGCCGCGGCGTTCCGGCGCAGCTCGTCGGCCAGAGGATCCTGGGCGACCGCGAGGGCGACGAGCGGGCCGGATCGGACCTCGTCGGGGACCCGCCGCAGGCGCTGGGCGGTCCGGGCCACCAGCCAGTACGCGTCGGCCGACAGAGACGGGGGCGACCCCGCCGTCGACGGAGGTCCCGCGGGGCGTCCGACGTACATCTCCCCGAGGCTCCAGGGGACGGGCACCACCCCGACCGGCAACGTCGGGACGTACTCGACCATGTTCGGCGTGATTCGGCGGGGGAGCCCCTGGATGACGACGCTCATCTCCGTGGGGAGGCCCCCGTCCTTCCCGCGACGGGGCGGAGTGCGTTGCAGCACGTGGACGATCTGCGTCGCGAGCGACGGGTACGCCCTCTGGATCTCCGACTCGACCGGCCGCATCTCCGTCTGTCGCCCGGTCCACGGCTCGTCCGGGGACCCGACCTCGAGACGCGCGACCCTCGTCAGACGGGCGAGGAGGTCGCGCTCGGCCCGGAGCCGTCGGGCCGTCTCCTCGTCGGCCACGACGACGGCGACGGAGGGCAGCTCGACCGTCTCGGGGATCCCTTGCGCGTGGCGGAACCGGCCGACGGCGGTGACGACCGTTCGCCACCGGTCCCACGCGGCGACCCGCGCGTCGTCGAGGAGGGTCCGGTCGATCTCCGGCAGCTCCTCCTCGAAGAGGCTCGTCGCGTCGGTGGAGAACGCTCGGTGGAGCGACTCGGCGGTGAACGGGGCCATCGGCGCGAGCAGCGCGGCGCCGGCTCGGAGCACGTGCCCGAGCGTCCGGAGCGCCGACCGCTTGGACGGCACGTTCCCGGGGAGAGCGAGGCGGGCGCCGACCCACGACCGGTACTCGACGAGGTCGACGTCGAAGAAGTGGAACAGCCGGCGGTGGGCCACGGCCGGGGCCCAGCGGTCGTAATCCGCGACGACCTGGACCCGGGTCCTCTCGAACCGGGCCAGGAACGCCCGGTCCTCCGCCTCGAGCTCCCCGACGAATCCCCCGATCGGGCGGGCGAACCCCGCCAGCAGAGCCCGGTCGCACCGTCCCGCGGTCTCGTGGGCCAGAGACCAGAGCCGGGCCAGGCGCGCGTGCTCCTGGGCGCACCGGGCGGCCAGTCCGGCGGCGGAGGCGTCGGACGGGTCCGAGCGGACCAGGGCGCCGCGCACCGCGTCCGAGCCGAACTGCGTGAGCAGGGCCGCGAGGTCGACCTCGGCGACGGTCGGGAGGACCGCGAGGGTGGCCTCCCCGAGCGAACCCTCCACGACGGAGCGGGCCGTCAGATGGTGGACGACGGCCGGCACGCGTCGTCGATGATTCACGTACAGCCGCACGGGATCGCCCAGCGGGAACGGGTCGTACCGCGCCCAAGCGCCGAACGCGCCCTGCGCGGAGGGGAGCAGCTGTCGGAAGACGACCCGCCGGCGACCGCCGCAGCTGCAGGTGAGGTTCCCTTGGGGCGCGTCGAGCCGTTCGCATCGGCCGCACTCCAGGAGCGGCACCGCGCTCGGCGCCGTGCTGGCCGTCGTCTCGCTGATCGGCCAGGGCGCGACCTCGATCTGCCCGATCGGCGGGTCCTGCGGGAGCAGGCGGCGGTACAGCTCGATGGTCTCGCGCGGGAGCCGACCCGGCTCGAGGCACCAGGCCCGACCCGGCGCCCACACGAGGCCCGAGTTGCAGACCGAGCACCGGGGGACCCCGCGGCGGACCCGGAGCCGGGCGAAGACGCCCCCGGCCTCGCTGAGGTCGCGGACGACGAACTCGTTCGCACTGTCGATGTCGAGCCCAGCGTACTTGTGCATCAAGGTCAGGTCGAGCTGCCCCCGGGCCGTGAGCAGCGGCCATCCGAGGATCTCGAGGTGCTCCGAGATCTGGGC
The DNA here is from genome assembly GCA_030044475.1 of Thermoplasmata archaeon. Taxonomy (GTDB): domain Archaea; phylum Thermoplasmatota; class Thermoplasmata; order Lutacidiplasmatales; family UBA184; genus Lutacidiplasma. Next base: position 2,655 of record JASHVP010000116.1, read on the forward strand.
GTCGGTCCCCCCGTGGCCCGGGACGAGCGGAACGATCCCGGTTCCGCTGTCCCCGACGTCCCGGACCGCCTGGACGGTGCCCGCGGGCGGCTCGAGGCTGCCGCCCATCGGGAACTCGTGTCGCAGCGGATAGTCGTACGGCGTGCCGACGAGGGAGCGCCCGGGAAGTTCCGCCGCGACCTCGACCTCGGACCCGCGCAGCCAGTCCCGGATCCGCTCCATCGACGATCGGGAGGTGAGGACCCACTCCTCACGATCCCGCCGACGGAACTTCGCGACGACGTAGGGGAGGTCCGGATTGACGAGCAGGGCGCTGGTGCCGAGCAGGCGCCACGGGGCGTCGACCCAGACCAGCAGCCCGACGTCGCGGTCCCCGACGCGCGCCGGAAAGCGGACGAGGAACGTGTCCCCCTCCTCCTCGCGATAAACGATCCGCTCGGGGGTCCGCGGCGCGGCGCACCGGGGGCAAACCCGCAGCGTGACGTCCCGCGCCACGATCGTCCCGCGATGCGCGAGCCGGCCCACCGCGGTCCGGACCCCTTCCGTACGGTCCAGGTCGTCCGACGGGTGCGAGCCGTCCCCGCCGACCCAGACGCCGAGCGAGGTGAGGACCTGGTCGATCGGCGCATGCCCGCTCGCGTCGCCGCCGCCGATTCGCCGGAGCGTCCCGACCGCCCGGCGGCCGGAGAGCGCCGCGTATCGCGCGTCGACGTCCGCCGAGAGCGCGCGCTGTACGGCCCGCATCGGGGAGTCGGTGGGGATGATCGAACCGAGGTACTGTCGGAGGACGGGTCCGTCGGACTGCCCGAGCAACCCCCCGGCGGGCGGCAGGTGGCGGCCGCGCCAGAGGGTCCGCCCGTCCTCCTCGAGGCGATGCGGAGAGTACGCGACCTCGGGCTCGGCCATCCGATGTCCCGGGCAGCCCCGGGCGCCGGTGGAATGGGGGCCCCCGAGAATAAACTCTCTCTCCTGAGGCGGGCCCGCGCCTCCGCGTCCGGGGCAAGGGTTATCCTGCCGCCGACCTCCGGCGGGACGAGGACGACCTCGATGGCTTGGACCCAGCAGGAAGTTCGGGAGCTGAAGGAAGGACGGTACATGCTCATCGACGAGGAGCCGTGCCGCATCCTGAGCATCCAGACGTCGAAACCGGGGAAGCACGGCGAGGCGAAGGCCCGGATCGACGCCGTGGGCCTGTTCGACGGCTCGAAGCGGAGCGTCGTCTTCCCGGTGAAGCACAAGGTCCAGGTCCCGATGATCGGGAAGCGGCAGGCCCAGGTGCTCTCCCTGACGGAAACGGAGGTCCAGTTGATGGACCTCGAGTCGTACGAAACGTTCAGCCTCGCGCTGGACGCGGAAACGAAGGGTCAACTGAGCCCCGGTACCGAGGTCCAGTACCTCGACGCGATGGGGAAGCGACGGATCACGCGGACGTAGGCCCGCCGGCGGAGTCGACGCCCAAATCCGCGCGACTCATTTATAAAGGGGGCCGGGCATGAATCGACTGCCCGCGGACCCCTCGCCGGCCGAGGGAGCGGGCGAGCGTTAGGAGGCCTGCGGCATGTCGAATCCGGGAGGAGTCGGCTCGCTCCCGTCCTCCCGCATCACCCGGATCCTCCAGGAAAAGGCCGAGGCGCTGAAGAAAAAGCGCCAGTCGGCCGAGGCCGTCCTCAAGGACGTCGACGAGCGGCTCGGTCTGCTTAGTCGCCTGGGGATCGCGCTCCCCGAGGCCGTCGAGCGCCAACAGAAGGTCCGCGACCTCGCCCGCCGGTCGGACTGGGACGCGGTCGAGTCGGAGTCGAACGCGCTCCTCGACCTGCTGGCCCAGACCGTCCCGACGTCGATCGAAGACCGTCGGCAGCGGACCGTCGACGGGTTGGGGCGCCTCTCCGGGATCGGGGTGCCGATCCCGCCCGAGGTCTCGGCAGAGCTCGCGGCCCTCGGCCAGCCCTCCCCGGGGGCGCCGTGGACCGAGACCGTCAGCCGCCTTGTCCAAGTCGAGGAGGGCCTCCGGGCCGGGGAAGCGGCCTTCGTCGACGGGGCCCGCGACCGGGCGCTCGCGCTGGCGCGTTGGGCCGGCCTGCCTCCGGAGCGCATCGACGGGTTCGACCACCGGCTCCAGTCCGCGCTGCTGCCCGCCAAGGAGGGCCGGCTTGTCGAGGCGATGGACGCCCTCTCCCGGGCCGTCGCCGAGGGACTCCCCGAAGCGACGCAGCGCCGGACCACGGTCCGGGCCGCCGCGGAGCAGTTGCTCGCCTCCGCGAAGGAGTACGGCGCCCCGACGGTCCGGCTCGAGGCGGCGCTGCGCAACGACTCGGAGTCGAGCCCGGAGCGGTGGCCCGAGACCGTCGGGGAGACCGAAGCGGCGAGCGAGGAGCTCGCCGCGAGCCTGCGCGAGCGATGCGCCCAGGCGCTCGAGTCGCTCCGCTCGTCCCTCGCCGCGACCGTCGATTACGGGGTCGACCCGGCGTCCGCGACGGAGGCCGTCGAGAGCGCGATCGCCCGGCTCCCGACCGCACCCCCCCTCGAGATCGCCTCCCTCCTCGCCGAGGCCCGGCGGGCCGCCGAGGAGCCGATCGTCAACGTCGTCGCCGGCCTGCTCGATGAGGTGCGTCCCCGCATCTCGGAAGCGCGCCGCCTCGGCCGCGACCCGACCGAGGTGTTCGCCGCCATGAACCGGGCGCGGGAAGCGATGCGGCTGAAGATCTACTCCGAGGCGCTCGCGGCCAGCCAAGAGGCGCTCGAGCGGGTCAGCCAGCTCACGGAGGACCTCGACACGGCCCGGGAGGAGCTCGGGTCGATCGAGGAGATGCTCCGACGCTTCCACGCGGCCGGCTTTGCGACGGAGTCGTTCGACACCGCCATCGCCCGCACGCGCACCCACCTCGACCGCGCGGAGGTGGCGCCGGCCCGGGAGGTCCTCCGCGAGACCGTCGTCCACCTCGGCCGGGACGCGCTGCAGTTCTATCGCCAGCACGCGGCGGCGCTCGACCGCATCCGAGAGTACGCGCGGGAGCGGGGGTTCCTCAGCGACGCCGCGGACGCCGACTTGACCGAGGCCCACCGCCTGCTCGAGGCGAGCGAGCTGGTCGACGGCGCGGAGCGGGTCGCGAAGGCGGAGGTCGAGCTCCGCGCGGCGGCGGCCCCGTACGTCGCGCGACGGGTGGACGAGATGCAGCAGGGACTCACCGACATCCCGGACGAGGCGCTCACGGCCCCGGTCCGGCGGCTGCTGGCGGACGCGGACATCTCGCTCCGCGTGAAGAACGAGCTCGCCGCCTCGATCGAGAGCCTCCGTCGGGCCGAGCGGGACTTCGCGGCCGTGTTCGCGGCCCACGCGTCCGCGCTCGTGGAACTGCTCGAGACCGAGGGCCGGATCCTCGAGTCGATGGGCGGGGCGAGCGACGAGGTCCAGCGGCAGATCGACGAGGTCCAGCAGATCTTCAACATGGGAGACTTCGTCAAAGCGTCCCGGGCGTCGCAGGAGATCCGCACCCGGGCCCAGCAGCAGCAGTTGCTCCGCAGCGAGGAGGCCGTCTCCCACGCGAAGCTCTCCCTGGTGGAACTCGAGACGATGGGGCTCGACCTCTCCAAGTTCCGCGTCCCGCTCGAGGACGCTCAGACCGCCGCACGCGCGGGTCAGTACCTGGACGCGTACCGGATCGCGAGCCAGCTCGAAGAGCAGGCGACGCGGGCCCGGGGCGCGGCCCAGTCGGTGCTCGAGGGGATCTCCCACGCGCAGGAACTGCTGAGCCGGTTGCGGGCCCAGGGGACCGACCCCACGCCGTTCTACGAGCCGCTCCGCAACGCGCGGCTCGCCTTCCAGGCGCTCGACTTCGACGGCGCGCGCTCCCTCGTCGACGGGGTCGGGCAGGCGCTGGCGACCGAGGAGGCCCGGCTCGAGGGGGACCGCCTGGTCAGCGAGATCCGGCTCCTGGTGGAGGACGGGCGCCGGCTCTCGGCCCCGATGGAGGCGTTCCAGCACCGCCTCCAGGAGCTCGAGACGGAGCGCGCCACCGCGCCTCCGCCGGCCGTCCGGACCGCCGTCCGCCAGCTCCACGAGGAGCTGATCGCGGTGGTCCGGCCGATCCTCGAGGAGAACCTGCGCGCCCTGGAGCGGGACCTCGACATCGCGCGGGCCGCCCGGGTCCAGGTCGACAAGATCCTCGCGCCGTTGAGCGAGGCCCGCCGTCGGATCGCGCTGCCCCTGCCGGTCGGAGCGGCGGCGCTCCTCGATACGGCCCGGGCGGAGTTCGTCGCGACCCGCGGGTTCGTCGAGCACGCCGACCGGGTCGCGAAGCGGGCCCGAGAAGCGCTCGCCGAGGCGGAGCTCCTGCACGTGGACGGCGCCGCCCTTCGGGCGCAGGTCGAGCGGATCGACGAGCTGCTCGCGCAGCGCCAATACGCGCGGGCGATCGAGCTCGGGGGTCCCCTCGAACGCGAGATCCTCCAGGTCACCTACCAGCACGTCTCGAAGACGCTCGCCGGCTTCCAGGCGACGGTCACCCGGCTGCGCCGCGAGGGGAGCAACACCTCGATCGCCGAGAACCTGCTCCACCAGGCCCGGATGGCCCTCGATGAGGGCCGCTCGGTCGAGGCGCTGCAGCTGGCGGCGAAGAGCGAGGCCGAGCTCGAGCGGGTCGAACTGCAGCGCCGGCTCGCCCAGGGCTCGCTGCAGGCGACCGAGCGCTCCCTCGCCCGGGCGACCGAGGACGGCATCGTCGCTCCGTCGGCGGCCGACGACCTCGCCCGGGCGAAGGCGGCGTTCGAGGGGCACACCTACCCCGAGGTGCTGGAGCACACGATCTCCGCGTCGGACGCCCTGGAGCTCGCCCGGGACGGCCATCGCCGCTGGAAGGACGCCCTCGCGAACGCCGAGCGGCAGCTCACGGAGGCCGGGGAGATCGGCGCCAGCGCGCCGGACGCCACGGAACGCCTCGGCGAGGCCCGCCGGCGGGCGGAGACCGGGCAGTACTCCGACGCCATCCGGGCCGCCCGCGAGGCGACCGAGATGGGACGGTGGGCGATCGAACGGCTGTTCTCGAGCCCTCTGTCCGACCTCCGTCGCCAGGTCGAGTCGACCCGCGCCGAGGGGCTCGGCGCCGAGATCGACCCCCTGGAGGCGCTCGTCGCCGAGGCCGAGTCGGCCCTCCGCAGCCGGGAGTGGGCGCAGGTGCGCGATTCGCTGCAGCGGGCGTCCGCGTCGAGCGCCCGGCTGTTCGAGTCGATCGTCGACGGTCGCTGGCGGGAGGTCGAGAGCGAGCACCTCCTCGTCGGGCCGAGCGCCCCGGCGGAGTCCGAACGGCGCGAGGAGGTGCGCCGCGAGCTCGGCCGCCTGCGGGAGAAGGGGGATTTCGGGGCCGCGCTGCGGCTGGTCCGGGCCGAGGCCGACCTCGCGCGGCGTCGTCGCCAGGAGGAGTTCCTCGGCCGCATGACGGCCTTCAAGGACCGGCTCTGGGTCGGCGAGCGGCTGGGCATCGACACGACCCCCGTGATGCAGACGTTCAGCGAGGCTCGGGTCGCGCTCGACGCCGGTCGAGTGAACGAGGCCGAGGCGCTGCTCCGCCGGGCGGTCGAGGCGCTCGAGCCCGCGGTGCAGGCGCCGTTCGCGCGGCGGCTCAAGGACCTCGTGACCGAAGTGACGTTCGCGCAGGAGGGGCTCCACGTCAACGTGCAGCCGATCCGCGACCGGCTCCGCCAGGTCGAGGAGCTCTCCGCGGCGGGGAAGCCGCTCGACGCCGGCCGACTGCTGTTGCAGGCGGAGGAGGAGCTCAACCTGCGGAAGTCGCTCCATCGGGAGCTGACGAACCTGCACTATCTGATCGACGCCGCCCTGGGCCGCGCGGCCGAGCGCCACGTCGACACCACCGAGGCCCGGCGGCTCCTCGCCGAGTCGCTCCAGCTCCGCGAGACCGACTACGCGGGGGCGCTCGAGAAGGCGCGGGAGGCGCTCCGACGCCTCCAGGCGGACGGGGTCACCTCCCCGCCCGAGGCCCCCGTGGCCGCTCCGGTGACGCCCCCGACGACGTACTCGCTGTTCCGGCGGCCCCCGAGCGAGCCGTAGCCTTTACGGGGGAAGGAACCCGACCGCCCCCGGGGGCGGCATCCCGGGGAGACCCCGGGGCGGACCGAGGGCGAGCCGGTCGTACTCCACGATGTGCTTGATCCCCCGGCGTCGGAGCAGACCGGAGACCTGCTCCGTGATCTGGACGACCTCCTGGCAGCGGGCGGGCTTCGTGAAGTAGAACTCGGCCCGTCGTTCGTCGGCGATCGGGAAGATCAGGCGGAGGCCGAAGGCGTCCTGCCGGTTGTAGCCGACGGGCTTGCGGTCTCCCTTCAGGTCGCGGAGGTTCTCGTCGAGGAGGACGTCCGGGAGCAGCGGGTCGGACTCCTTGACGAACGGCCGGTTCATCTCGACCACGCGCTTGTGGATCTCGGGATACACCCGCACGAGGTCCTTGTACGACCGCTTCGGGTCGAGCAGGATGTGGCCGCTGCGGGCCTTGACGGGAGGGGTCACGATCGCGCTAGCGGCGAACGGCTCTTAGGCGCTTCGGGCCCCCACCGCCCGGGTCGTCATCGGGGCCGGGTCGCGGCCGGTTTCGGCGTCCACCGACCGACCGCGGCCGCGCAATGTGCGCGCGCCCGCAAATCAATATACCGCCACCCCCATCCGCCGCCGATGCGGCGATTCCTGCTGCTCCTCGGCGTGGTGGCGGTGTTCGGCGTGGTGACGTCCGGGCTCGTGGGCGTGGTCTCCCCCGCGGCGGCCAGCGAGACCCATGGGGCCCCCACCCAGCTGTTCGGAGTCACCTCGTACACGTCGCCCAATTGGGCGGGCTACTTCGCGTCCGGCGCGAATGACTCGGTGACGAAGGTCACCGGCGCCTGGACCGTCCCGAGCGTCACCTGCCCGGCGACCGGGACCTACTTCACCGTGTTCTGGGTCGGGATCGACGGGGCGACCGATACGACCGTCGAGCAGATCGGGACCCTCGCCACCTGCACCGCCGGCAGCGCGGCGTACTCGGCGTGGTGGGAACTGTATCCGAAGAACGCGATCCAGTACGTCACTTCGATCACCGTCGCGCCGGGCGACGCCGTGAAGGCGTCCGTGACGTGGTCCTCCTCGGCGATGGAGTTCGTGATGAAGATCACGGTCGCGGGCCACTCGTTCACGAAGAAGGGGACGCAGGCCGGAGTCCTTCGACAGGACGCGGAGTGCATCGTCGAGCGGCCGGCCACGAGCTCGGGGCTGCTGAAGCTCGCCGATTTCGGGACCGTGACGTTCTCCTCGTGCATCGCGACCATCAACGGCGCCGCCGGAGGGATCCAGAAGTTCGGGACCTCCGGAGCGATCACCATGGTCGACTCGTCCGCCCGGACCATGGCGACCGTGACCGCCGCCACCGGATCCGGACGATTCACCGTGACCTGGGTGCGGGCGAACTGAGGGCCGCGGAGATCGCCTCCTCGGGGGGGCGGGACGCACCCGGGCCCGGACCGTCGGCGTCGCAGGTCCGCGGGCTCCGGTTCGAGAGAACCGTCGCCCCAAATCGGCGAAAGCCTCAAGCGGCCGGCCCGTTACCTCGCGGCGGCGCTCCCGTAGTCTAGTGGTCAAGGATAGAGGCCTCTCGAGCCTCTGACGCGGGTTCAAATCCGCCCGGCCCCGCGTCGGGCGGGGAA
>JASHVP010000117.1 GCA_030044475.1 Thermoplasmata archaeon
GCGTCGTCGGGGAAGCGCCTCGACGGCCGATCCGCCGACGAGTACCGCCCGATCTCCGTCGAGCCCGGGTTCGTCGTCACCGCCGACGGGAGCGCGCTCGCCCGCGTCGGCGACACCGCCGTCGTCGCGGGGATCAAGCTCGAGCCCGGAAAGCCGTTCCCGGACACGCCGAACGCCGGCGTCCTCACGACGAACGCCGAGCTGGTCCCCCTGTCGAGCCCGATGTTCGAGCCGGGACCGCCCCAACCGGGCGCGATCGAGGTCTCCCGGGTCGTCGACCGCGCGATCCGCGCGGCGGAGACGATCGACCTGACCCGACTTTGCGTCACGCCGGGGGAGAAGACCTGGGTTTGCTACACCGACATCCACGTCCTCGACCACGGCGGGAACCTGATCGACGCGTCGCTGCTGGCGGCGGTCACCGCTCTCGCCCACGCCACCGTGCCCGCGAAGCGGTTCGGCGTCGCGGAGGCCGACTACCCGCTCGAGGTCCAGCACCTCCCGATCGAGTGCACGTTCGTGCGCCTCGGCGACACGATCGTCGTCGACCCGACCGTCGACGAGGAGCGGGCCGCCCAGGGCCGGCTGACCGTCGCGACCGACGAGACCGGCCGGGTGGTGGCGATGCAGAAGGGGCTCGTCGGCGCCTTCTCCCCGGACGACGTCAAGGACGTCGTCCGCCGGGCGTTCCGGCACGGCGACCGGCTGCGCGGGATCGCGCGCGGGAGGGAGCCATGAGCCAGCGGACGAAGAAGGTCGGGTCGACCGGCTGGATGGGTCCCCGGTACGGGATCCGGATCCGCCGCCGCGTGCTCGAGATCGACCGGGCCGCGGGCCGGAGCTCCCCGTGCCCGCGGTGCTCCACCGTGACGCTCGCCCGGGTCGCCAGCGGGATCTACCAGTGTCGCCGATGCGGCACCCGGTTCGCCTCGAACGCGTACGTGTTCCAGGCCCCGCCCCCGATCACGCGGACGGAGAAGGACGCCGGGGGCGGCAAGCCTTAAGCCGCGCCGGGCGAACGACGACCGATGTTCCGCTGCATCCGGTGCGGGGAAGCGCTCCCGTCGGACGCGAACCTCTTCGGGGTCCGCTGCGACAACTGCGGCGGGAAGATCTTCACGAAGGAGCACCCGAACGTCAAGAAGGTGCTGAAGGCGCGCTGACCGGTCCCCCCGCCGCGGGGGGCAGGGGGCTCTGCACCTCCACCCAGTTCCCATCCGGGTCGGCGACGAAGCCGATCCAGTACCGGTCGTGCTCGCGCCATGGCGGGAGCACGACGGTGCCGCCGAACCGGGTCAGCCGTTCGATCGTCGCCAGGGCGTCGTCGACCTCGACGCCCAAGTGGTCGAGGCCGTCGCCCGCCACGTAGGGGACCGCGAACGGGGACCCCGTCGGATAGAAGTTCAGCTCGAGCGAGACGTGCGTGCCCGGGTCTTCGAGGCCCACGAACGTCCCGCCGTGGCTCATCGTCCCCCGGCCCTTCTCGACGAGGCCGAGGCCGTCCACATAGAACCGCAGCGACCGGGCGAGATCCGTCACCCGAATTCCCGTGTACACGAGTCCCATGGGCGCCCCTCCGGGCGAGCGGGCCCGGGGGGATAGAGTTGCGGACGTCGGCCTCGGGGGTCACCGAAACCGTTTCTGGGTCGGACCGTCTCCGGGCGATGTGCCGCCCCCGACCCTCCGGTTCCTCGGCGGCGTCCGGGAGATCGGCGGCAACAAGATCCTCATCGAGGACGGACCGGACCGGGTCCTGTTCGACTTCGGCCCGTCGTTCTCCCCCCGGGCGGAGGAATTCTACGTCGACTACCTGCAACCCCGATCGACCTCGCCGGCCAAGGACCTCCTCGAGTTCGACCTGATCCCCCGGATCCCGGGCCTGTACTCCCGCGACGCCCTCGGAGACGCCGACCTGCGGTACGTGGCGCCGGAGGTCCACGCGATCTTCGTGAGCCACGCCCATGCCGATCATGCGGGCCACCTCGACCTCGTCGACCCGGAGATCCCGGTGCACGTCGGGGAAGGGACCCGGACCTTGCTCGACGCGATCGCCACCTCCACCCGGAAGAAGTACGGAGACCACCCGTGGCGGACGTTCCGGGACCGGGCCCCGGTCCGGGTCGGCGGCATCGAGGTCGTGCCGTACCCGGTCGACCACTCGATCCCGTTCGCCTACGGGTTCCTGGTCCGGACGAGCGAGGGCACGGTCGCCTACACGGGCGACTTCCGTCAGCACGGGCCGCGGGCCGCGGACACGCACGCCTTCTTCGAGGCCGCGGCGAAGGAGGGCGTCGACGCGCTCGTCATCGAGGGGACCCGGGCCGGACCCGACCCCCGCCGCAATCTCACGGAGGACGGGGTCCGCCAGGGCGTCGATCGGCTGCTCGCGGGCGAACGGCATCTCGCGCTCGCCTGCACGTACCCCCGGGACATCGACCGGCTCGCCACGCTGCACGCCGCGGCGAGGGAGGCGGGCCGTTCCCTCGTCGTCTCGGCGCGGACGGCCCATCTGCTGACCGAGGTCGCCCCGAAGTTCCCGCCCGGGACGATCCCGGTGCCGGGTCGCTCCGACGACCTCCGGGTCTACGCCCGGAAGAAGCGGGTGAGCTACGTCTGGGAGCGACCGTTCCTCGAATCGGCGCTGACGGCGGAGGAGGTGCGCACGAACGGTCGCGACTACCTGCTCGCGCTCGACTTCGCGCACTTCGCGGAACTGATCGACCTGCGTCCTCCGCGCGAGGCTCCGTTCATCCACTCGATGAGCGAGCCGTTCAGCGAGGACGACGTGGACGACCACGTCCTGCACAACTGGCTCGACCATTTCGGGGTCCGGTTCCACCAGATGCACGCCAGCGGCCACGCCTCCGGCGAGGAGCTCCTCGCCCTCGTGCGGGCGACCGGCGCCCGGACGGTGTTCCCGATCCATACGGAACACCCCGACGCGTTCTCCTCCGCGGGTCCCTCGGTCCGGAGCCCCGAGCTCAACACTCCCTATCCCCTCGCCCGAGGGAGCCGATGACCGAGGCGCCCGGGACGGACCGCGTTCCGACCGGGGTCCGCTCCCTCGACCGCCTCCTGGCCGGCGGGCTCGAGACCGACTGCGTCACCGAGCTCTACGGGGAAGGCGGGAGTGGGAAGACCCTCCTCTGCCTCGAGGTCGCCGTCCGGGTGGCCCGGGCCGGCAAGTGGGTCCTCTACGTCGATACCGAAGGGGTGAGCGCCGACCGCCTCCGGTCGATGGCGGGGGACGAGCTCGACCGACTCCTCCAGCGGTTCCTCATCGCCGCCCCCAAGGACCTGACCGAGCAGGCCCGGGCGGTCTCGGCCGCGTGCGCGCTCGCCCGCGACGGGAAGCGGCCGGTCGGCCTCCTGGTGGTCGACTCGGCGACGTACTACTACCGCCTCTCCCTGTCGGGCGACGACGAGGACGACGCGCGCGAGGCGCTCGTCCTCGAGGTCGCGGAGCTGGTCGCCACGACGCTCGCCGCGGGGATCCCGGTCCTGCTGACGAACCAGGTCTGGCGGAACGTCTCGGCGGGAACCCTGGAGCCCTTGGGCGGGTCGTTCCTGAACCACGCCGCGAAGACGATCCTCCGGTTCGACCGGCTCCCCGGGCCTCGCCGGCGGGCCGTCCTCGTCAAGCACCGCTCCCTTCCCGAGGGGGCCGCCGAGTTCCGCATCACGCCCACCGGGCTCGACGGAGGGTCCGGATGAAAAATCGAGATAAGCCACCTCTTCCCTCGCCCGGCATGGCCGACCCGGTCGAGATCGCCGACGTACCGTCGCCCATCGGGACCTTTCGCATCGCCTACCAGGGATCGGTCGTCCGCGTCGTCGACCTGCTCGAGAACGGCGTCGCCCAGACCGGGGTGCCGGCCGGAGCGGTCCGCCGGAAGCCTCCGTTCTCCACGGGAAGTCCCCCCCGCCAGCTCCAGGAGTACTTTCGCGGCGATCGGGCGGAGTTCGAGCTCCGCACGGCCCCCGAAACCGCGTCCGAGTTCGACCGACGGGTGTGGGACGTGCTCTGCGCCGTCCCGGCCGGGCAGACGGTGACCTACTCCGAGCTCGCCCGGAGGTCGGGCTTCGGCCGCTCGGCGCGCGCCGTCGGCGGGGCGATGGCCCGCAACCCGATCCCGATCGTCATCCCCTGCCACCGGGTCGTCGGCAAGGACCGGTCGATCACCGGCTACGGCCTCGGGCTCTGGAGGAAGCGATGGCTGCTCGACCACGAGGGGGCCTGGCCCCTGCGATCCCGCTCCGCCGAGGGTCCTCGCCCGGGAGGACAGACGACCCTCGACGAGGTCGCCCTCCAGCACGGCGCGACCGCCCGCCGCCCACGCTCCCGGTGACCCGAACCCGGGGCGAGCGTCGAGTTCCGACCGGGGTCCCGCCGGGTCGCATCTACTACGGAACGTAGTAGGTTGTCCCGCCGACCCCGTCCGCCCTATCCTACTACCTATCGTAGTAGGTAACACCGCGGCTCCTCCGCCTTACCTACGACACTACGTAGTAGGTTCTACGGTACGGAGGGGTCCCGGTCACCCGGCGTAGTAGGCGGCGTCGTACGGCTCCGGCTTGAGCCCGCGTCGCTGCCGGATCTCGGCGACCACGCCCGGCTGGAGCTCGGAGGGGACCGGTTCGAAGCCGAGCGACTCGGTCGACCAGAGGACCTTGCCGGCCGTGGCGCTGCGGATGTCGGAGGCGAAGCCGAACATCTCCGCGACCGGCACCTTCGCCTCGATCGTCTGCAGGTCGCCGACGCTCGTCAAGTCGAGTATCTCGCCCCGGCGGCGCTGGAGCTCGCGGGTCGCCCCGGCGAGCACCTCCTGCGGGACGTTCACCGTGACCTTCTGGAACGGCTCGAGGAGGAGCCGGTCCCCGAGGACCATCGCGCCGTAGATCCCGGATCGCGCCGCGGGAATCGTCTGGGCCGGCCCGCGGTGGATCGAGTCCTCGTGCAGCTTCGCGTCGACGAGCCGGACCTTGAGCCCATAGACCTTCTCGTTGGCGAGCGGGCCCCGGTTGATCGCTTCCTTGAACGCGTCGACGATCAGGTCCATCGTCTCGTTGAGGTACTGGATCCCCTTCGTCACGTCGAACAGGATGTTGGTCCCCTCGACGGCGATGATCCCGCGCCCCTCGTCGCGCGACACTCCGAGTTGGTCGAGGCGGGTCACGAGCGTCTTCGTGTCCTTGAACGACTTCCCCTGGGGGATCTCGCCGTCCTTGATGGCCTGGACGACCGCCGCCGGGAGCGGTTCGACCTCGAAGTAGAACCGGTTGTGCTTGTTCGGCGACTTGCCCTCGAACGGTCCGCCGGGATGGCGGACCTGTTCGCGGTAGACGACGATCGGCTTCGACGACTGGATCTCGACCTTGTAGTCGTTGACGATGCGGTACTGGGTGATCTCCAGGTGGAGCTCGCCCATCCCCGACAGGAGATGCTCGCCGGTCTCCTGGTTGATCTCGACGCGCAGGCTCGCGTCCTCCTTCCCGACCTTCCGCATCACCTCGATGAGCTTCGGAAGGTCGGCCATCCGCTTCGGCTCGATGGCGACCGTGACCACCGGCTCGGAGACGTGGCGGATCTCCTCGAACGGGGTCATGTCGGAAGCCGTCGCGGTCGTCGTCCCAGCGAAGGCGTCGGTGAGCCCGATGACCGCCGCGATGTTCCCGGCCGGGACGTCGTCGACCATGAGGCGCTCCGGCCCCATGAACAGCGAGACGTGCTGGACGCGGTTGCGGATCTTGGTCCCGAGGATCGCGAGCTCCATCCCCTTCTGCAGGTGGCCGGAGAAGACCCGGCCCGTGGCGATCTCGCCGGCGCTCGGGTCCATCGTGATGTCGGTGACCATGAACGAGGTCGGTCCGGCCGGGTCGGTGTTCACCATCGCCTGTCCGACGGACGAGCCGATTTCGCCCTTCCAGATGTTCGGGATCCGGTACTTCTGCGCGATGCGGGGGCTCGGCAGGTGCCGCACGACCATGTCGAAGACGACGTCGTTGATCTTCGCCTTCTGGGCGATCTCCTTCGACCGGCCGGTCGAAACATAGCTGATGATGTCCGGGAATTTCACGCCGGTCCGCTGCATGTACGGAACGCTGATCGCCCAGTTCTCGTAGCCCGAGCCGAAGGCGACCGACCCGTCGCGCGGGTCGACCGACCACTCGTCGACGAACTCCTCCGGGGCCATCTTGCGGATCAGCTCGTTGACCTCGGTGATGATCGCGGTGAACCGCTTTTGCAGCGAATCGGAGGTGAGCTGCAGCTCCTTGATCGCGCGGTCGACCTTGTTGATGAACAGGACCGGCTTCACCTTTTCGCGAAGCGCCTGCCGGAGCACCGTCTCCGTCTGCGCCATCACGCCCTCGACGGCGCACACCACGACGATCGCTCCGTCGACGGCCCGCATCGCGCGCGTGACGTCCCCGCCGAAGTCGACGTGGCCGGGCGTGTCGATGAGGTTGATCAGGTGCTGCTGGCCCTCGAACTCGTGCACGATCGTGACGTCGGCGTTGTTGATCGTGAGCAGGCGCGCCTGCTCCTGCTCGTCAAAGTTGAGGTAGAGCTGCTTGCCGGCCAGCTCGTTCGAGATCATCCCCGCCGCCGCGAGGAGGTTGTCGGAGAGGGTCGTCTTCCCGTGGTGGATGTGGGCGACGATGCCGATGTTCCGGATGCGGTCGATGTTCCGCATCATGTCGGGGATGGCCTTCGCCAACTCGCTTCGGATGTGCGTCATGACGTCCCTGCCCGCCTCAGCGCGCCGACTGGGCGACCCGCTCGACTTCTTCCTTCCGGCCGACCGCGAACGACGTGAGGTCGCCGCTCGCCGCGAGCCGGATCTCGTCCGCGAGGCACGAGTGGATCGGCTTGGTGGACTTGTGCGACGCCTGGATCGCGCCGGCGGCCAAGTTGCGGATCGCGACGTTGAGTCGACGCGCCGGCGACGCGTCGACGGCCCGGGGCACCGAGATCCCGCCGAACTGCAGCCGGGTGACCTCCTCGCGGGGCGCCGCGTTCTCGACGGCGTCGACCAGGAGCTGGAGCGGGTTCTTCCCCTCCTTCTGCGCGAGCTCGTCGAAGGCTCGGCGGACGGTCGCGAGCGCCTTCGACTTCTTGCCGGTGAACTTGCCCCCCTTCATGAGGTGGTTGGCGAGCCGCTCGACGAGGTGCATCCGCGTCTTCTGGAACGGACGCCCGGACAGACGGCCCTCGGTGTGCGGGGCGTAGACCGGGTGCAGGTAGAGGTACGGCAGGAGCCCCGGGTCGTGCACCTCCACGCCCTCGAACGGGTACTTCCCGAACAGCGGCGGCACGGCGAACGGGGGCGGGGGGGGCGGCGCCGGACGCTGAACGACCGGTCCGACGTCCTCGACGCCGGGTTCCGGCGGGAGGTACGACTCGGGATTCCCGCTCATCGCGCCGGCTTCTCCTTGCGTCCCCGGACCAACTCGTCGAGGGAGACGCCGTTCACCTGGATCACCTTGTAACGAACGCCGGGGATGTCGCCGTACGAGCGTCCCATTCGACCGCCGATCCCCTCGACCAGCACCTCGTCGTGCTCATCGATAAAGTTGATGGCCCCATCGCCGACCGCGAACGCCGTCACTTGGCGCCCGTTCTTGATCAGCTGGACCTTGATGCATTTGCGGATCGCCGAATTCGGCTGCTTCGCCTCGACCCCCACCTTCTCGATGACGATGCCGCGGGCCTGCGGGGCCCCCTCGAGCGGGTCGGACCGTTCCTTCAGGTGCAGGGTCCGTCGCTTGTAGTACCGGTCCGACCAGCGACGCCGCTGGCGGAGGTCGGCCAAGCGGCCGGCAGTGTGGAGTCCGGACGGCGGTGGCATGTCGGTGAAGGGGCCGAGCCACGGGGAGTCCCTATTTAAGCGCGTTCCCGACTCACCGGCGATGAATCGTCCGCCGGCGGTCGACGGGGGCCGGACCCGCTCGACCGGACCGTTCTCGGGCGACTGGGAGCGGTTGGCGGCGGAGATCCGGGCGTGCCGACTCTGCCCGCTCGGCGCGACGCGCACGCACGCGGTCGTCTACCGCGGAGGTCCCTCGCCGCGGGTCGTGTTCGTCGGGGAGGCGCCCGGAGCGACGGAAGACGCCACCGGGCGGCCCTTCATGGGGCGGTCGGGGGCCCGCCTCGACGCGGCGGTCGCCGCGGTCGGGCTCGCCGACGGCGAGTTCGGCGTCCTGAACGTGCTGAAGTGCCGACCACCGGAGAACCGATTCGACCGCCTCGCCGCGCGGACCTGCCGACCGTACCTCCGCCGTCAGCTCGAGCTCCTGCACCCGCGCGCGCTCGTCCCGCTCGGGGCCGTGGCCCTCCGGGAGCTGGCGCCCGAGGCGCCCCCGGTCCTCACGGCGGCCGGGCGCCCGTACGACTCTCCCGACGGCCCGATCTTTCCGCTGATCCACCCCGCCGCCGCGCTGCGCTCCCGCACCCTGCGGGAGCGTTGGGACCGCGACGTTCGCGCGCTCGGCGCGTGGTTGCGTTCGGTCGTCTAAACCCATTTAACTCGTCCCGAGGTTCGAATCCCGTGCGCACCGTTGACCTGTTTCTTCTCGAAGGGTCGTACCAGTCCCAGGACGACGGCGTCGTCGTCGAGTTGTTCGGGCGGACCCGGGACGGGGGCGCGCTGGTCGCCCGCTACTACGGGTTCCGTCCGTACTTCCTGGTGGTCGACCTCCCGCCGGACGCCCGCGAGCGGTTGGAGAGAGATCCCGAGATCGTCCGCCTGGACGCGGTCCGGACGTTCGTCGGGGGCCGGGAACGCGACGCGGTCCGGGTCACGATGCACCACCCCTGGCGGGTCCCCGAATACCGCGACCAGTATCGGCGGCGGGGGGACGACGCGAGCGTGCTCGCCTGCGACATCCCGTTCGTCCATCGATTCCTCTACGACCAGCACCTCGGGCTCACGGTCCAGTTCGAGGCGGAGGACGAGCCCCCGGAGGTCCGGGCGCGGTACGCGGTCCCCGACGTCGTCCGGGTGGTCACCGGCGACGGACATGAGATCCGGCCGGGCGAGGCGTTCCGGCCGTCGCTCCGGGTGCTCTCCTTCGACATCGAGAACGCGATCCGGGAGCGGACGATCTTCACGCTCTGCGGGGTGGCGGAGGGCGCAGGTCGGCCGCGACGGACGTTCCGGCTCTCGGGCCCCTCGGAACGCGAGATCCTGGAGGGGTTCTCGCAGGTCGTCCTCGAGGACGACCCGGACGTGATCACCGGCTACAACATCGGCGGGTACGACTTCCCGCTCCTCGTCGAGCGGGCCACCGCGCTCGGGCTCGGCCCGCTGAAGCTCGGGCGCGAGCGGACCGCGCCGCGCGAGATGGGCGAGCGGCTGTGGAAGGTCACGGGACGGGTCGTCGCCGACGCCTGGTGGTCCGCCCGCCGCGACCTGCACCCGAAGCAGGAGACGCTCCAGTTCGTGGCCCGGACCCTGCTGAACGACTCGAAGCTGGACGTCGACCGGCGGAACATCGAGGCGGAGTGGGCGAAGGACCCCGAGCGGGTGATGGAGTACTGCGAGCACGACGCCGACCTGGCCCGACGGATCCTGGAGCGGCTGCGGGCGGTCGAGCGGGCGGCCGATCTGGCGACGGTCGCGCGCCTGCCGCTCGAGGAGGGGATGAACGGACGAACCTCGCTGTTCATCGACGCGATGCTGATCCCGCG
>JASHVP010000118.1 GCA_030044475.1 Thermoplasmata archaeon
GTCTCCCACACCGCGCGGAAGATCCGGTCGGCGGCCACCCGCTCCCCGACATGGCGCAGGAGGAGCTCCACGCAGCGGATCTCGGCGACCGGGTCCGCCTTGTCCTGGCCCGCGTACTTCGGGGCCGAGCCGTGCGTCGGCTCGAACACCGCGAGCCGGTCGCCGTACAACGCCCCGGGGGCGACGCCGAGACCCCCCGCGAGGCCCGCGCAGAGGTCGGAGAGGATGTCCCCGAAGAGGTTCGTCGTGACGAGGACGTCGTACTCCTCGGGCCGCTTGACGAGCTGCATGCACATATTGTCGATCAGGCGCTCGTCGGCGACGATCCCGGGGTACGACGGCGCGACCGCCTGGAACGCCGACTGGAAGAGCGCCCCCGTCGTCTTCATGATGTTCGCCTTGTGGACGGCCGTCACGTGCCGGCGCCCCTCCCGCTGGGCGAGCTCGAACGCGAACCGTACGATCCGCTCCGAGGCCCGTCGGGTGATCACGTTCACGGTCTCGGCCGCGCTGTGCTCGCGGTCGACCCAATGCTCGACCCCGGAGTAGAGTCCCTCGGTCGCCTCCCGGACCACGATCAGGTCCGTCTCGGGGAACCGGGTCCCCTCGCCCGCGATCGCGCGCGCGGGACGGACCGACGCGTAGAGGTCGAGCTGTTGCCGGAGCGCCACGTTCACCGACCGGAACCCGCTGCCGATCGGTGTCGTGATCGGGCCTTTCAACGCCAGCTGGTTCGATCGGATCGAGGTGAGGACGTTCTCGGGCAGCGGGGTCCCCTGGGAGCGGATCGCCTCCTCGCCCGCCGCCACGACCTCCCACTCGATCGGGACCCCCGTCGCGTCGGCGACCGTCCGCGCCGCGGCCGTCACCTCGGGGCCGATACCGTCCCCGGGGATCAGGGTCACGCGGTAGCCCATCGAACGCCCACCGGCCGCGCCCGAGCGTCGGCCGAATTTAAGGAGTGGGCCGGCGCGCCTTGTCCGGCACGGCCGACGCGACCGCCGGGAGCCGGGCGAGCACCGCGCGCATGACCCGATCCTGGACGCTGGTCTCGTCCAGCGCGGGGCTCCAGACGATGACGACGCCGTCCCACGTCGTCGGCGAAACGTCCGCGACCTCGAGGCGCGGCGGGCGCGCGGCCGTGGTCGGCGGCGGGAACTCGCGCGCGACGTCCTCGAGCGCCGACTCGACGCTCGCCACGGGGACGGAGAGCGGGAACGTCATCCGGACCCGATGCGCCCGCGTGGCCCGGGCCTGCAGGACGAGGGCGGTGATCACGACGCCGTTCGGGACCTTCGCGGTCCCCCCGCTGTCGAGCCCGAGGACCGTGTAGATGAGGCCGACATCCTCGACGACGCCCGTGTACCGCGGGTACAGCATCTCGTGCGGGTAGCTCGGCGCCAGCGCGCCGTAGCTCGAGGAGACGATCGAGACGCGGTCGCCGGGGTGGAACGGGTTGGCGACGACGAGCAGGAGCCCCGCGAAGACGTTCGCCAGGACGGTCTGCGCCGCCAGGCCCAGCACGATCCCGGCGAACGCGCTGCCGAGGAAGATCGACTGCGGCGAGACGCCCGCAATCTCGAACAGCGCGAACGTCGCGCCGACGGCGATGAGCAGGTTCAGGAAGAGCCGGACCGCGTGGCCGTGGGCGACCTGTCCCCGTCGCTGCAGCACCTCGTTCGCCGCGCCGGTGATCGCGCGGGCCACGAGGTACGCCACCAGGACGACGGCCCCCGCCTCCAGGAGCAGCGTCTCCGGTTCGTCGAACGCGAACAGGAACCGGCGGCGGAGGATCGTGAACACGATGTAGAGCGCGATCGCGAGCGCGGACGCCAGCAGCAGGTTCCGGACCAACCCCCGGACCGGACGGCTCCCGCCGGGTGCGGCCATCGTCACCCCCAGCGGGCACCCCCCATAGCAGTTTTCACCGCAGGAGCGACCTCTGCATTAGTTTTCTTATAACCGACAGTTATCCATCGCCCATGCTCCCCTGTCTCCACCCCGAGGTGCTCGCGAACGACTGGCTCCCCCCGGTCGTCCTCGGTCGCGAGCGCGAGGTGGCGGAGACGGTCCGACGGTTGGATCCTCCGGCGCCGTGCGGACCGGTCCCCTGGATCGTCGCCGTCGCCGGGCCGTCGGGGTCCGGCACCTCCTCGGTCGCTCGGCGCGCTGCGCGCGAGGTCGCGGACCGGGTCCGGGTGTCGGCCGCTGGCCCGGTTCCGAGGGTGCTGGCCGTCCGAACGGGGTCGATCCGCGGCAGCCATGGCGTGGCCACCGCGCTCCTGCAGCGCCTGGACGACGGGTTCGACGGCCGAGGGTTCCCAGTGCCCGAGATCCTCGCCGGGGTCCTCCGTCGGCTCCGCCGCGAGGGACGTCCGGTCGTCCTCCTCCTGGACGACGTCTCCGTGGGCGGCCCGGACCTCGGTCCCATCCTCCGGGCGATCGGCGACCCCGACCGGTTCCTGCCGGAGGGCGAGAGCGGCCTCCCTCCGCTCTGGACCATCCTCGCCGGTGTCCCCGAGGGGCTCGACACCGCCGCGGCCTCGGTGGAGGGGCGCTTCCCGATGCGCCCGTACGTCGCGGTCGCGCCGTACTCCGAACCCGCCCTCCGCGCCCTCGTGATCGACCGCCTGGAGCGGTCCCTCGGTCGGCCGGCCCCGGTGGGCCTCGTCGACCGGATCGTGCTCCGAACCGTCGAGGACGGCGGGGGAGCGCGACGTGCGCTCGAGCTGGTCCGACGGGAGCTCGTCGGCGGATCCCCGGGCGACGTCCGTTCGGCCGGTCGGGGGAACCCGCGGGAGATCGTGACCGTCGAGCCCCGGGTCGTGCACGCGATCGACGAGGCGTCCCGTGGCGTGGCCGCGCGCCTGGGCGACGTCCGCCGTATCGAGGCCGAGCTCGCCGTGGCCGAGGGCCTCCCGCCGCTCCCGACGACCACGCTGTGGCGCCGGATCGTGCGTCTGGAGCAGGCCGGATACCTTCGACGGGAGATCCGACCCGGGGGCGTCGGAGGGACCCGGTCCCTGGTGAAGCTGCTGACCCCCGTCGACGAGTGGGTCACGATCCCCGGCCGACGGGACGATGCCGGACCGATCGCCTCGCCACCGCGCGAACTGGACGCGACGAGCGGTCCGGCGGTCGGGGCCGGAGCGCGCCGGGAGTCCCCGCGGCCGCCGGCCCCCGTGGGGAGCCGATTCCGCGGCCCGGGCTACGGTGGCGGGTTTCCGTAGATCCGGTCGTCGGAGCCGGCGGGCTCGTCCGTCCCCGGCGCGGGCCCGGGAAGGGGTCGCGCCTCGGACGGGCCGGCCCGCGGACGGGGCCTCCGGCGGCGCGCGAGGAGGACTCCGAGCGCCACGGCCAGGATCGCCGCGGCCAGCGCGACCCACAGCAGGTCTGCGGTCCCGAACGCCGACGTCCCCGCGGGCCCGCTGGACGGGCACAGCGCGGCATCCGGACCGACCGTGACGGAGGTCGTGGCGTTGAACGAACCGCCGCCCGCGTCGGTGACCGTGTAGACCACGTCGAAGGTGCCCGCGGACGTGTAGTTGTGGGAGATCGTCCCGGCCGTCGCCGGCGCCGTCGTGCCGTCCCCGAAGCTCCAGAGCGCGACGTACGGGGTCACGCCGCCCGCCGGCGCGCCGACCAGACGGACCTCGTAGGGCGCCGCGCAGGATCGGACGGCGGTCGCGATCGCGCCGGCCGAGAGCGGAGGGGCGACCGAGAGCACGAGGGACGCGAACGCCCGCCCCCCGAGCGCGTCCGTGGCGACGATCGACGCGGACTGGTTCCCGGGGAGGGTGGGCACGCAGCGCACCCCCGTGGCGTCGGGGGCGCAGTCGAAGGAGGCGGAGAGGTTCCATACGACGCCGACGGGCCCCCCGCCCCCGGTCGTGGAGGCGTTCAGTCCGAACCCGACCCCCACGTCGACGACCGACCGCGACGCCGCGAGGCGCGCGGACAGGGCGGGCACGACGCGGAGGGTCCCGTCCGCGCTCGTCAGGGCGAAGGTCGCGTCGACCGCGGAGACCGTGATCGGGTACGGTCCGACGGCCGTGGCGTTGCAGACCACGGAGGCTCCGGAGGCCGAGCATCCCGGCGGCAATCCGGACCACGAGAACGTGACGGGGCCGGTGCCCCCGGTCGAGGTCGCGTTGAACGTCGCCACGACGCCCTCCTCGAGCGGGGGCAGCGGGGAGGGGAGCGACACCTCGAGGGCAGGTTGCACCGACAGCTCGATCGGTAGCGAGGTGGCGGTCACGCCGAGCGCGTCGGTCACCTCGGCCGCGGTCGAGTACGTCCCCGGTTCATCCGGCTGGCAGGTGACGGAGAGCGCGGTGCTCGGCGAGCAGCCGGCGGGCAACGACTCGTAGCTCGCGGAATACCCGGGGAGTCCGCCCGTCACGCCGACCGTGTAGGTCACGGTCTCCCCGAGGTCGATCTCGGTCGGCGCCACCTCGAGCGTCACGTTCAGGACCGGACGGACGGTCAGATTCTCCGGGGGGGAGGCCGCGGAGACCCCGAGCCGATCGGTGACCTCGGCCGAGACCGAGTACGTTCCCGCGTCGGTCGGCGCGCAGACGAGGACGAGGACGTCCGTGGAGGCGCACCCCGCGGGCAGCCCGGTGTAGTACACGAGGTCCGAACCGGCGCCGCCGCTCGGTGACGCCGTGAACGTCACGTTCTGGTCCGCGTCGACCTCGCGGGCGGAGAGGTTCAGGGAGATCGTGAGGCGCGGGAAGACGATCACGGTGGCGTGGGCGGAGAACGTGGCGCCGAGGGGGTCGACCACCTCGACGCTCACCCGGTACGTTCCGTTCTGCGTCGGAATGCAGGAGACCAGCGAGACGTTCGCGGGGGTGCAGCCGGCCGGCAATCCGCTGTACCGATAGGTGTACGGCCGATCGCCGCCGACCGCCGAGACGACCAGGTCGAGCCGGCCTCCGAGGTCGAGCTCCGTCGGGAGGATCGCGACGGATCCCATCAGGGGCACGTTCGGATACCCCCACGTGTCGTTGGCCAGGTCGAGCGCCGAGGCGAGCCGACCGCCGTAGAGCAGGGTCCAGTTCTGGACGGGGTCGTACGCGGCCCGGGCCCCGCCCCGGGGCGACGGTCCTCCGGCGAGACCGGCGGAGACGTTCGTCCACGTGCCGTTCGCGAACGCCCAGGTGCCGGAGAGCGGGCCGAAGATCGGGACCGGAGCGCCGTACCCGCCGAAGAGGACCGGACCGTCGGCGTACACGGCCGCCCCGTCGTAGGTCGGGGGCGGGCTGCTCGCCGGGAACCGTTCGCTCCAGCTCCCGTTCTGGTACACCCACGTCTCGTTCGACAACCCCCCGAGGTCCGTGACGCCGCCGAAGAGCAGCACCGAGGCGTTGGACGGGTCGTACCAGGCCGTCGCGGAATGGACCGCGGGCGGGAGCACGGTGAGCGACAGGTTCGTCCAGGTCCAGTTGACGAACTCCCACGTGGCGTTCTGGTTGGAGTAGCCGGAGTACCCGCCGTCCACGAGGAGGACGGCGCCGAGGCTCGCGTCGTACACGGCATCCGCCTGGAACACGCCGCCCGGGCTGGTCGTGAGGTTGGTGAGCTCCGACCACGTGCCGTTGAAGATCCAGGTGTCGGAGTACGTACCGCCATACGGCCCCGCGCCTCCGAAGGCGACGATCGCGCCGATCGCGGCATCGTACGCCGCGGCCATCCCGTAGCGCGCGGACGGGGCGGTCGGCAGGGACCCGGTGAGGTTCGTCCACGTCCCGTTCGCGTACGTCCACGTCTCGTTCCCATCCACGCCGGTCGCACCGGATCCGCAGCCCGTCACGCCGCCGAACAAGACGAACTCGGACAGCGCCGAGTCGTACGCCAGGGCGACGTCCGAGGCGCAGGGGGGCGCCGCGGCGTCGGGCATCGTGAGGTTGAACCAGTCGGCGTTCGCCGGCTGCGCGACCGTGAGGTTGGCCGAAGCGAGGGCGAACGCCCCCGACGGGTCGCTCACGTTCACGCTCACGAGGAACGTCCCGGGCGACGCCGGGGCGCAGACGAACGAGGAGACGTTGGCGGTCGAGCAGCCGGGCGGGAGTCCCCCGTAGACGTAGGAGTACGGCAGGCTCCCGCCGGTCGCCGTGGTGGTGAACGTGACGTTCTCGTCCCGGAGCACCGGATCGGGGGCGGCGGCCAACGCGGCCCGGACGAGCGAGACGTAGCCGGCCGAGAGCTCCCACGTGTCGTTCCCCAGGACGAGGCCGACCGCGAGACGGCCGCCGTAGAGCAACGTCACGTTCAGCGCCGGGTCGAACGCCGCGCGCGCCCCCCCGCGCGCGCTCGGGGCCCCGAGGATGGTGGCGGAGAGGTTCGTCCAGTTCCCGGTGGAGAATGCCCAGGTTCCCCCGACCGGAGCGTACGTGGGGACGGGCGCGGTGTACCCGCCGAAGAGGAGCGGCTCGCCCAGCGCGGGGTCGTAGACCGCCGCTCCGTCGAACTCGGGGGGCGGCGCGGTCGCGGGCCGGAGCTGCGTCCACGCCAGGCTCGCGTACGACCACGTCTCGCCGGAGATCGTGCCGACGTCGGTCACTCCGCCGTAGAGGAGGAGGTCCGAGCTCGCGGCATCATACCAGAGCATCGCGGAATGGACGGCCGGGGGCAACACGGTCGCGGTGACGTTCGTCCACTGGCCCGAGCGGAACGCCCAGGTCTGGTTGAGGTTGCATCCGCACGCGATCGAACCACCGTCGACCAGCACGACCCCGTCGAGCGTGGGGTCGTAGGCCATCTCCGCCTGGAACGCGGCCCCGGGAGAGTGGGTCTGGTTCCCGGTGACGTTCGACCAGGAGCCGTTGAACAGCCAGGTGTCGCCGTAGGTCGTCCCCGTCGGACCCGCGCCGCCGAACGCGACGATCGCGTTCGCCTGGGGGTCCCACGCCATCGCCATGCCGTACCGCGGCGAGGGAGAGGTCGGGAGGCTCGCCGAGACGTTCGCCCAGGTCCCGTTGACCCAGGTCCAGGTCGCGTTGCCGTCGAACCCCGTGCCGGCGTACATCGTTCCGCAGCCGTTGACGCCGCCGAACCCGACGAACTCGGCGAGGGCCGCGTCGTAGGCGAGTCCGATATCGGAGGCGCACGGCGGTCGGGTCGGGGAGAGGTTCGTCACGTTCGTCCAGGCCGGGCCACCCCCGGACGAGGGAGGCGGAGGGGACCCGTCGCGGACCGCGCCGAATCCGGGGACGAGCCCCGTCCCGCCGGACGTCCCGGGGAGGGCGAGACCGAGGGACCCCGAGAGGACGAGCGCCACGGAGACGGCGGCGACGAACCCGGCGGGGACCCCGTACGCGCCCCGTCCCGACGCGGTCACCGCCTCCTCCGCACCGCGACCGGTTCCCGGTATAAATCGGGTCAGACGCCGGAGCGGGGATCGGCCTCGTCGCCGGGGTACTCCTCGAGCCGACGGAGGCGGGAGCGGACGAGCGGTTCGTCCGGACGTTGGTCGGGAGCCGCGGGGGGTCGCGCGCGCCCGCGGGGAGAGAGCTGCTGGACCACCATGTCGGCGAGGCGACGCGACCGGAGCGCCTGCTCGATCCGGTCGAGCGGGGCGTTGCGGAGCGACTCCCGATCCGGGAACCCGGCCCGGTGGAGCATCCGCGCCCGCACTCGGCCGATGCCGCGGAGGCGAACGAGGTCGAGGAGCTCCTCGCGGACGCCGTATCGCACCCGCAGCGACAGGTCGTCGATCGCGCGGGAGACGCGGCGATTGAAGGCCGTGGCCAGACGTCCGGCGGCGAAGAGGAGCCAGTCCGCATCCTCCGCCTTCGACCGGAGGTCCCCCGCCCCGATCCCCCAGCGATCGGTGATCTCGAGGATCGGCGTCTCGGCGATCCACGACTCCAGGACCGAGGCGGTCTTCAGCGTGGAGAGGAACGGCTCCAGCGGCAGGTCGAGGGGTTCCTCCTCCGGCTTGACGAGCAGCTCCTCGACCTCCTCGGCGTACCGGGCGAGCAGGTCGGCTTCCTCGCCGCGGCGCAGGAACATCGGGGGCAGGTCGGGGGTCGTCGCGATCGCGGCCAGCAGCGGGAACGGCGCGACGCCGAGCGGGGCTCGCTCGAGCACCTGCCGGAGAACGATCGCGCTCAACGGGTCGAGGTAGAGCTCGCTCGTGAGCTCTCCGAAGCGCGTCGCCCGCAGCCCGGTCGAGCGGGCCAGGAGCTCGTGCTGCTCGAGGAACCGGCGGACCGTGACGATCTTCTCGTGGAGTTCCGACAGCGGCAGGGTCCGGCCGTAGAACGTCGATTCGAAGAAGGCGGCGAGTTCGCGGTCGTCCGCGACCGCGTGGCTCGCGACCAGCGCGAGCAGGTGCATCCGGAGCGCGGGCTCCGCGGCGAGCCGGCTCTCCACGGGCTCCGGGCCCGCGGATAGGTAGCCGTCGAGCAGTCGGTCTTCGTCGTCCGGGCTCCGGGCGAGGAGGAGCGCCTCTCCGACGGAGTCGAATCGGGGGCGGCCCGCCCGGCCGAGCATCTGGTGGACCTCCAGGGCGGGGATCGGAGCCTGGACGCCGATCCGATCGTCGTACCGGGTCGTGTCGCGGACGATGACGCGGCGAGCGGGCAGGTTGATCCCGGCGGCGAGGGTCGGCGTCGCGACCAGGACCTTGAGGGCCCGGTCGCGAAACGCGCGCTCCACGACCCGTCGCTCGGCGTTCGTCAGGGAGGCGTTGTGGAACGCGACGCCGTTCGGCAGCAGGGACGAGAGGCGGCGAATCCCTTCCGTCTCCTCGTCCGACGACCCCTGGACCGCATCCGCCGCCGCGGCCGCTCGGACCCGTTCGTCGGCCGACAGCAGCCGGCGCACCGTGGGTGCCAGCGTCTCCGCCAGCTGGTCGCTCGCCCGACGGCTGTTCACGAAGACCAGCGCCTGGCCGCCTTCCTCGACGATCGTGCGGACGAGCCGAGGGACCGCTTCCCCCGGCGGGTCGACCTCCCGACTCGTCAGGTCGGTGAACGTGATCCGGCCGTCGTAGTACACCCCCAGTTTCAGCGGGACCGGCCGGAACTCGCTCGCGAGGTGGCGGGCCCCCAGCCAACCCGCCACCTCCTCGGAGTTGCCGACGGTGGCGGAGAGCGCGACGACCTGGAGGTCCGGGTAGTTCCGTCGGAGTCGCGTGAGGCTGACCTCCAGCGTCGGGCCCCGGTCGGGGTCGCGCAGCAGGTGGACCTCGTCGGCGACGACGACCCCGAGCCGATCCAGCCACGGGCTCCCTCGTCGTAGCAGTCCGTCGGCCTTCTCGCTGGTCGCGACGAGGACGTCGAGCTTCTCGAGGCGTTCGGCCGGCAGGTCGAAGTCCCCGATCGAGATGCCGACCCGGAGGCCGAGCTCGGCGAATCTCGCCAGCTCCTCCGCCTTTTCGTGCGCGAGGGCCCGGAGCGGGACCAGATAGAGTCCGGTCCGCCCCTCGCGGGCGGCCCGGAGGAGCGCGAAGTACGCCACCAGCGATTTCCCGCTCGCCGTCGGGCAGGCGAGCAGCACGCTCTCGCCGGCGAGGACCGGGCCCACGGCCATCGCTTGCGGAGGATAGAGCGCGCGGATGCCGTCCCGTTCGAGGATCGACTGCCAGGCCGGGTCGAGGCCGGTCTCGGCGAGCGGGACCGGACCGGCCGGTTCGGGGGGCGACCACGACCCCCGGGACCGAACCGGGCGCGGCACGAGGTCCGGAGCGGGGGTCGCTACAAAGGATTTGGCGACTCGTCCTCCGCGACGAGGCTGCGACCGAGGATCAGCTCCTGGATCTCGGTCGTTCCCTCGACGATCGGGAAGACGCGGGCGTCCCGGAGCAGTCGCTCGGCCGCGGCGCCCGACCGCGTCCCCGGCAGACCCGCGACGTCCAGGCCGGCGGAGGCGATGGAGACGGCCGCGCGCGAGGCCGCCAGCTTGGCCGCCGAGGCGTCCCGGACGAACGGCTGGCCCGCGTCCTTCCGCTCGGCCGCCCGGTCGACCAGGGCCCGGGCCGCCGAGAGCTCGACGA
>JASHVP010000119.1 GCA_030044475.1 Thermoplasmata archaeon
GATCCTCGAGCAGTACCAGCGCCCCGACGGGACCGTGACGATTCCCGCCGTCCTCCGGCCGTACCTGGGCGGGCTCGACGCCCTGGCGCCGAAGTCCGCGGCGACGTGAGCCCGACCGACGCCCCCCGAAGCGGCCCGGGTCCGTCCCAACGGCGGCTGGACGACTTCGCCGGGGAGGAGATCGCCCCCCCGCCGGAACCGGGGCCTCACCGACCTCGGCCCCCGGAACTCCCGGGGACGTGGCAGGTGCACGACGGCTTCGTGGTCCACCCCTACGTACGGCGGGGAGCGATCCGGGCGCTGCCGTTCCAGATCGACCTCGCCCGCATCGGCCTCTCGGACGACCTCTTGGTCGTCCTCCCCACCGGGCTCGGAAAGACGGTGATCGCCGCGCTGGTCGCGGCGGAGCTCCTCCGGCGGACCGACGGGAAGCTCGTCGTGCTCGCCCCGACGCGACCGCTCGTCCAGCAGCACGCGGATTCGTTCGCGCGCTGGCTGATCCCCCTGCGATCCGCCCGGTTCACGGGCACGGTGAAGCGCCCGGTGCGCGACGGCCACTGGGACGGCGCCGACCTCGTCTTCGCCACGCCCGAGCTCCTCTGGAACGACCTCGAGGCCGGGCGGTACGGGCTCCACGAGGTCGCCCTGCTCGTCGTCGACGAGGCCCATCATGCGGTCGGGAAGTACGCCTACGTTCCGATCGCGGCCCGGTTCCGGGAGACCCGCCCCCCGGGCGGCCGGCTCCTCGGACTAACCGCCTCGCCCGGAGGGCAGGAGGAGCGGATCGAGACGGTCGTGGGGAACCTCGGGGTGACGCGGATCGAGGCCCGGACCCGGGACGACGAGGGGGTCCGCGAGCACGTCCAACCGACCCAGGTCGAGGTCCGCGAGGTCGACCTCTCGCCGACCGCCGAGCGGATCCGGGAGCTCCTCGCCGCCGCGGCCCGGACCACGGGCCACAAACTCCAGAAGATGGGGTATCTGCGCAAGAAGCCGCTCGCCTCGCTCTCCGTGAAGGACCTCGTCGCCCTGCGGGCCGAGGTCTTCGCCCGTCCGGGGCCGATGGTCCGCAAGTTCGGCCCGCTGTTCCACCAGCTGGTGCTGCTCCACCTCCATCACGCCCAGGAGCGCCTGGAGACGCAGGGGATCACCCCGTTCGTGCAGTACCTCGACCGGGTCGCGGGCAAGGAGAAACCGGCGAAGGGGGACGCGGCGTTCCTCAAGCTGCCGGAGGTGGTCGAGGCGCGGCGCATCGCGGCGGAGTTCCTCCGGACCTCGACCGAGCCGTCGCATCCGAAGCTCGATGCGCTCGTCGACCTCGTGCGCGAGACGATCGACCGCCGCTCCGACCATCCGCCCCGGATCCTCGTGTTCGCGCAGTACCGGGACACGATCCGGACGATCCGCGATCTCCTCGAGTTGCAGGGCTGGACGGTCGGCCGGTTCGTCGGCCAGGCGACCCGCGACGCGGACGACGCCGGAATGTCGCAGACGGAGCAGGGGCGGGTCCTCGAGGGGTTCCGGGCCGGGCGGTTCCCCATCCTCGTCGCGAGCAGTGTGGCGGAGGAAGGACTGGACGTCCCGGACGTCGATCTGGTCGTCTTCTTCGAGGCCGTCCCGAGCGAGATCCGCGCCATCCAGCGGCGGGGGCGGACCGGGCGGACGTCGCTCGGTCGGGTCGCCGTCCTGCTCACGCGAGCGACGCGCGACACCCGGTACCAAGTGGCCGAGGTCCGGCGCGAGAAGGCGATGGGGCGGATCGTTCGCCGGCTCTCCGCCGAAGCCCGTCGGCGCCGCACGTGCGAGGCCGGGACGACCGACCGGGACGGGACGGCCGCCGGACCGTGACCCTCGGATAAATCTGCCGTTCCACCCTGCGACGGCGCGACACGGGTATCGAGCCTAAATAGCGAGGTCCGGGTCCAACGCCCCAAGGTTCGATGGGTGCCTTCGGTTGGGTCGAGCAGAACCTCGGTCTGACGGTCCTCACCGTCCTCTCCCTCGGTCTCACCGTCTACTTGGTCTACGTCATGCTCCGCCCGGAGCGCTTCTGACGGAGGTCGGTGTTCGACTTCGCGTCGCTCTGGGACGTCATCGTTCTCCTCGGAATCGCGCTCGCTCTCGCCCCGGCGTTCGGCAGCTACCTGGGGAGGGTGTACTCGAACCGACCGGTCGTCGGGGACACCCTGCTCAACCCGATCGAGGCGTTCATCTACCGACTGCTCGGCACGTCGCCGCGGAAGTCGATGCGCCCGGGCGAGTACATGCTCGCCCTCCTGCTCGTCAACGGGGCGATGATGGCGTTCCTGTTCTTCTTCTTCGCCCAGCAAGGGCGTCTCCCGTGGGACCCGAGCGGCGCGCCGGACATGTCGTGGAGCCTCGCGCTCCACTCGTCGGCGAGCTTCACCACGAACACCGACTTCACCCACTTCACCAACGAGTCGCAGATGAGCTTCGCCTCGCTGTCGGTCGCCTGGCCGGTCGCGCTGTTCCTGTCGGCGGCGACGGGCCTCGCGGTGTTCGCCGCCATGGTCCGCGGCTTCGTCCGCCGGGACGGCACGCTCGGCAACTTCTACGTCGACATCGTCCGGTCGGTCACCCGGATCCTGCTGCCGATCGCGACCCTCGCGGCGATCGTGATGGTCCTGCTCGGGGTCCCCCAAACGTACACGGCGATCGTCGTCGCGCACCCGCTGACCGGCGGCACCCAGACGATCTACCTCGGCCCCGTCGCGTCGTACCAGTCGATCTCCCTCCTCGGGACGAACGGCGGGGGGTTCTACTCCGCCAACATGGCCAGCCCGCTCGCGAACCCGAGCGCGATCTCCGACCTCTTCGCGACCTTCGTGATGATGCTGATCCCGTTCTCGACCCCGTTCGCCTTCGGCCAGATGATCCGGCGGCGGTCGGAGGCGTGGCCCTACTTCGGCACCATCCTGATCGTCTTCGGGATCGCCTTCGCGTTGTTCATCGCCTACCAGGCGGCGTCGAACCCGTTCCTCGCCTCGATCAACGGTCTCGGGGCGCAGACGAACGGCTACCCGGTCGGGCAGGAGACCCGGTTCGGCCTCTCGGACGCGTCCCTGTTCCAGGTCGTCAGCGTCTATGGGAACGTCGGGGCGAACAACATGCAGATCGGCTCGCTCTCCCCCGTGGCGCAGCTCGTGCTCCTGTTCGGGATGTTCACCCAGAGCACCCCCGGGGGGGAGGGGACGGGGTTCGCCACGCTCCTGCTGTTCTCCCTGCTCGGGATCTTCGTCGGGGGCCTCATGGTCGGGCGGACGCCCGAGTACCTGGGGAAGAAGATCCAGACGAGCCAGGTCCGGTGGGCCGCTCTCGCCGTCCTCATCCATCCGGCGACGATCCTGCTCCCGTTCGGCGTCGCGATTTTAGGGCACCAGGTCGACCTCGTCGGAGCGAGCGCCGGGGCGACGGCGCACAACTTCACCTCGGTCCTCTACGAGTTCACGAGCGAGTCCGCCAACAACGGCAGCGCCCTCTCCACCGCGCAGTTCAACGACACGACGGTCTTCTTCAACGTCACCGGCGCGCTCATCATGCTCGTCGGACGGTTCGTTCCGATCTACGTGATGTTGCGGGTCGGAGGGCTGTTCTCGGAGCAGGACCCGCTCGCGCCGAACGCGGGCACGCTGCGGACCGCGAGCGCGACGTTCTGCCTCTACCTCACGCTGTTCCTGATCATCACGACCGCGCTGATCTTCCTGCCGGTGATGGCGCTCGGCCCGCTCGGCCAGATCATCTGAGGGGGGAGAGATGAGCGAAGAGTTCCTGATCGAGCCGGGGGCGAAGGTCTCCGTCCGCCGGGTCCCTCACACCTCCTGGCGCCGCGTCCTGGCGGACTCGTTCCGCCACTTCAATCCGAAGCGGCAGGTCCGGCACCCGCTGATGTTCTGCGTGTACGTCCTGTTCGTGCTCACGGTCGTCCTCACGATCTACCCGCGGATCTTCCCCGACGTCCTCGCGACGTACAACTCGGGCTACTACGTCGCGATCTCGGTCATCCTGTTCCTCACGCTCTGGTTCGCGAACCTGTCGGACTCGATCGCGGAGGCGCAGGGCCGCGCGCAGGCCGACAGCCTCCGCGAGATCCGCAGCGGCATCCGCGCGCGGCAGATCCTCCCCGACGGCACCGCCCGCTGGGTGCCGTCCGACATCCTCCACGTGGGGGACACCGTCGAGGTCCGGCCCGGAGAGCCCGTCCCCGTCGACGGCGACGTCATCGCGGGGGCGGCGCTGATCGACGAGTCGATGATGACCGGGGAGTCCGAGGCGGTCACCCGGGAGAGCGGCGGCGACCGGACCAGCGTCCTCGGCGGGACGCGGGTCCTCCAGGGGACGGTGAAGGTCCGGGTGAGCGCCGCGCGCGGCGAGTCGTTCCTCGACCGTCTGATCCGGCTCGTCGAAGGGCTCGGCCGGGAGCCGACGCCGAACGAGATCGCGCTGTCCGTCCTGCTCGCGGCGCTCACGATCACGCTGTTCATCGTCTGCGTCTCGTTCGTCTACCTCGCGGACTTCTCCGGCATCGTCACCATCTCGCTCGCGACGATCGTCGCGCTGTTCGTCTGCCTGATGCCGACGACGATCGGCGCCCTCCTCCCGGCGATCGGGATCTCCGGCGTCAATCGGGTCGCCCGAGCGAACGTGATCGCGAAGTCCGGGAAGGCGGTCGAGGCGGCGGGCGACCTGGACGTCCTGATCCTGGACAAGACCGGCACGATCACGGTCGGCAACCGCCTGGCGGTCCAGTTCGTCCTCGCGCCGGAGGTGGCGGCGAAGGAGCTCGTCGAGAACGCGATGCTCGCCTCGAGCCTCGACGAGACCCCCGAGGGCCGCTCGATCGTCCGTCTCGCGGCGCGCCAAAACGTCCCGGTGCGGCGGTTGGCCCCGGGGACGTTCCGGGTGATGCCGTTCACCCCCGAGCGGCGGATGAGCGGGCTCGTCCTCAACGACGGCACCGAGGTGTTCAAGGGGTCGCTCTCGGCGATGCAGGCGTACGGGGCCGAGATCCCCAACGCCCTGCTCCAGAACGCGTTGCAGTTCTCGCGTCAGGGGATGACGCCGCTGGCCGTCGCCGCCAACAAGCGGGTCCTCGGGGTCGTGGTGCTGAAGGACGTGGTGAAGCCGGGGATCAAGGACCGGATCCACGAGCTCAAGCTGATGGGGATCCGGACGATCATGTGCACCGGCGACAACCGGGTCACGGCCGCCGCGATCGCGAAGGAGAGCGGCGTCGACGACTTCATCGCCGAGGCGAAGCCGGAGGCGAAGCTCGAGGTGATCCAGCGGGAGAAGGCCGCCGGGCGGCTCGTCGCCATGACGGGGGACGGGACGAACGACGCTCCGGCCCTCGCCCGCGCCGACGTCGGGCTCGCGATGAACTCGGGGACGAGCGCGGCGAAGGAGGCCGGGAACATGGTCGACCTCGACAACGACCCGACCAAGCTGATCCAGGTCGTCTCGATCGGCAAGCAGCTGCTCATCACCCGGGGCGCCCTGACCACGTTCTCGATCACGAACGACGTCGCGAAGTACTTCGCCATCATCCCCGCGATCTTCGTCACGGCCGCTCTGCCCGGCGTGGCCGCCCTCAACATCCTCGGCCTGACCGACCCGTACCTCGCGGTCCTCGCCGCGCTCCTGTTCAACGCCCTGATCATCCCGATCCTGATCCCGCTCGCGCTCGTGGGCGTGCCGTTCCGCCCCCGGAACGCGATCGACCTCCTCCGGCGGAACTTGCTCACCTACGGCCTGGGAGGGCTCGTCAGCGCCTTCGTCGGGATCTGGCTCTGCTACTACTTCCTCGACTGGTCGCTGGCGCTCCCGTTGTTCCACTCGTGGAGCGTCGCGATCGGCCGCGTGCTCCCGCTCGGAGGCCGATGAGCGCTCCGTCCGCGCCCCGCCCGGGCCCCCGCCGCGCGCCGCCGGACGCCCATCCGTTCGCCGTGCACGTCCGGGCCACCGTCGTCCTGCTCGTGCTCACAATCCTGCTGGCGGGGTTCGTCTACCCGTTCTTCGTCACCGCCGTCGCCCAGGCGATCGACCCGTACGCCGCCGACGGGTCGCTCCTGTACTATCCCAACGGGACGGTCGCGGGGTCGGCGCTGGTCGCCCAGAACCTGAGCGCCCCGTACCTGTTCTGGGAGCGTCCGTCGCTCACCGACTGGAACACGACCCTCGGCGCCGACACCCCCCCCGGTCCGACCGATCCGGCGCTGCAGGCCCTGCTAAACGAAACGCTGCAGTACATGCGGGAGGATGGAGGGTTCGCCGTGAACGCCACGCTGCCGATCTGGTGGGTCACTCCGTCGGCGTCGGACATCGACCCCGACCTGGTTCCGCAGGCGGTGCTCGTCCAGGTGCCCCGCGTCGCGAACGCGACGAACCTGACGATCCCGTTCCTCCAGAACCTCGTGAACGAGCACATCCAGCAGCCGATCCTCCCCGACCTCGGCACGGCGTACGTCGACGTGCTCGAGCTCGACCTCGCGCTCCTCCCGCTCATCGGGAAGTGACCCATGTACCGGCAGATCCTCGTCCCGGTGCAGGAGCCGTCGGAGGTCGAGCCGCTCGTCCGGTTCGCCGCCCAGCTGCTCGACGCGGACGGGGTGATCCGGGTGCTGCACGTCATCCGCAGCACGACGCTGCCCGAGGTCACCCGGGAGTGGCGGGCGTCGGTCGACCTCGTCGTCCCGGCGCACGAGGCGGCCGCGGCGCTCGACGTCCGGGTCGACCCCGAGGTGCGGGCGTCGACCGACGTGCCGGGGGAGATCCTCGAGGTCGCCGAGTCGCAGGAGGTCGACGCGATCCTGCTCACCTTGCGGGGGAGCCCCCGGAGCCGGAACCCGCTCGTCGGGCACACGGCGAGCGGCATCCTCCAGCACGCGTCGGCGAACGTGCTCGTCGTGAACCGGCTCGCGCTCGCGGGCAACGAGATCCCCCGGATCCTCGTCACGACGTTCCGCTCCGAGCCGCCGGCCCGGACGATGCAGCTCGCCGAGGAGCTGTCGGTCCGCCACGCGGGCGTGCCGGTCACCGCGCTCAGCCTCGGCGCGGCCGAGGCGAACCTGGGACCCGTGGCGCAGGCCGGGACGAGCGTGCGGGGGGTCCCGATGACGGTGAAGCACTCGTTCTTCTCGCCCTCGCTGCTCGGCCGGCGCCGCCGGCTGCCCGAGGTGATCCTCCGCGCCGCCGCCCGGGAGCGGTTCGGCCTCCTGATCGTCGGCGAGGAGGACGACCGGACCGGGGTGCGGCTGCTGACCCGACGGTTCCTCGAGGAGCTGTTCCGCAGTGCCCCGTGCCCGGTCCTCGCGATCCGGGACTGACCTCGGCGATGGGCG
>JASHVP010000120.1 GCA_030044475.1 Thermoplasmata archaeon
GACGACCACGGCGACGC
The DNA here is from genome assembly GCA_030044475.1 of Thermoplasmata archaeon. GTDB lineage: Archaea > Thermoplasmatota > Thermoplasmata > Lutacidiplasmatales > UBA184 > Lutacidiplasma. Next base: position 18 of record JASHVP010000120.1, read on the forward strand.
TGATCGGATACGGGCTCGCGCGGGACGGGGCCGGAGCGGTCCGGCTCTTCTTCTTGGCGGGCATGGAGTTCCTCACGCGGACGGAGCCCGACGAGACTCATCAACGGGCGAGAGAGGGGATGAAACACCTCCCGCGGTCCGGGCCCATCGGCGGGCCGCGGCGGGCCTCGCTTCCCGTTACCGGCCCCGGTTGAACCGAGGAGGATCGGGCCCGACGTGAGCACCGACGAGACCGCCGCGGGGGCCCTGCCGTTCCTCGAGCGGTGGACGCTGCGCCGTCGGGCTCGCCTCATCGCCGCGCTCCGGGAACGGGTCCGGTTCACCTCCGCGACGCGGGTCCTCGACCTGGGCGGCGGGGTCGGGGTCATCGCGGGGGCGTACGCCCACGGCGCGGCCGAGGTCGTCGTGCTCGAGCCGGACGCCGCTCGGGTCGCGCAGGGGCGGCGCGAGCGGCCGCACCTCCGGTTCGTCGCCGCGGGGGCCGAGCGGATCCCGTTCCCCGACGATCGGTTCGAAGCCGCGGTGGCGATGATGTCGTGGCACCACTTCCGCGACCCGGACCGAGCGCTCTCGGAAGCGCTCCGGGTCGTCGTCCCCGGCGGAGTGCTCGTGGTCGTCGACGTGGAGCGCGGCAGCCGACGCGCCCGATGGATGGAGTTCGTCGAGGGGCGGCTTCGGGGCCATCGCCACCGGTTCACCTCGGAGGCGGAGGTGGCGGAGCGGGCCGGGGCGGCGGGGTGGGAACCGAGGGAGACGCACCGCTTCGGTGACTACTTCCTCCTCGTGCTCCGGCGGCCCGGGCCGCGAGAGGGAGGACCCGCTCCGGCTCGAAACGGTTTTACGGACGGCCCCGGTCGCACGGCCGTCCCGGTGGCCGGGGACCGCCCGTGTCCGATCCGAACGTTTGCACGGTGAGCCAGAGCCGCGCTTCGGTCGTCCGGCTCATGGTGCCGAGCGATGCGAACTTCATGGGGAGCGTCTTCGGAGGGGTCGTCCTCTCCGAGATCGACCGGGTGGCGTTCATCACCGCGAACCGGCACGCCAAGCAGCCGTGCGTCACCGCGTCGTTCGACCGGGTCGACTTCCTCGCCCCGGTCCACGTGAGCGATGTCGTCGATTTCGACGCGATGCTGACGTGGGTCGGCCGGTCGTCGATGGAGGTCTGGATCCGGGTCCGCGCGGAGGGGCTCTCCGGCAGCCCGTCGCGTCCGGTCGCGCAGGCCTACGTCACGATGGTCGCGGTCGGACCCGAGGGACGGCCGGCCGCCGTCCCTCCGCTGCAGCTGGAGTCGGCGGAGGAGCGCGCCCGGTTCGCGGCGGGTCAGCGGCGGATGGACGAACGGCGCCGATCCCGGCGCCCGAACGGAGAGTGACATCGATGCTCTGCGAGATGTGTGGGAAGGACGTCGAAGTGACCAGCCGGGTCCGGGTCGAAGGGACCGTGCTCCGCCTCTGTGCGGACTGTTCCCGGTTCGGCCAGATCATGGACCCGCCGCCGTCGCCCGCGGCCGCGGCGCCGGGCGGACGCGGACGGTCGGTGGTCGCGGCGACCCGTCCCGCGGGTGCGCCCCGTCGGCTGGAAGAGCGGGACCTCTATACGGAGATCGGCGAGCTCGAGCTCGCTCCCGACTGGGGGCGTCGGGTCCGGATCGCGCGCGAGGCGCTCGCTTGGAAGCCGGAGGACCTCGCGAAGAAGCTGAACGAGAAGAAGTCGGTCGTCCTGAAGATCGAGGCGGGCTCGATGCACCCGCCCGACGCGCTCGTCCGGAAGATCGAGCACCTGCTCAAGGTGCGGCTCCGCGCCGACCCCGAGTCGGCCGGGTAGCGACCGCCGCTATCGGGCGCGTCCGGCGGCGGTGGGCCGCCCGAGGAGGCGCTCGAGCAGCGCCGTCTGCGCGTGGAGCCGGTTCTCGGCCTGGTCCCAGGCGGCCGACTGGGGTCCGTCGAGGACGGCATCGGTGATCTCCTGCCCCCGGTGGGCCGGCAGGTCGTGCAGCACGAAGGCGTCCGTCTTCGCGAGTCCGAGCAGCCGCTCGTCGATCTGATACCCCCGGAACGCGGCTTCGCGCGCCGCCTGTTCGCCCTCGTCGCCCATCGACACCCAGACGTCGGTGTAGAGGGCGTCCGCCCCGCGGGCCGCCGCCGACGGGTCCGTCCCGAGCGCGAGCGACGCCTTCGTCCGGCGGCCCAGCTCGCGGGCGCGGGCGACCACCTCCGGTCGGGGGGCGTACTCCGCGGGCGTGGCGACGGTGAGGTCGAGCCCGACCGCGGCCGCCCCGAGCAGGAGGGAGTGCAGGACGTTGTTGCCGTCGCCGATCCACGCGAGGCGCCGGCCCCCGAACCGCCCGCCCCACCGCTCGTGCATCGTCAGGAGGTCGGCGAGGATCTGGCACGGATGCTCGAGGTCGTCGAGGGCGTTGATGACCGGGATCGACGCCGCGTCCGCCAACGCGACGACGTCCGCGTGGTGGAACGCCCGGTAGGCGATCCCGTCGAGGTACCGCGAGAGGACGCGCGCCGTGTCGCCGATCGTCTCTCCGCGACCGAGCTGGAGGTCACGGGACGAGAAGTAGAGCGCGTGCCCGCCGAGGTCGTTCATCGCGACCTCGAAGGAGGTCCGGGTGCGCGTCGACGGCTTCTCGAAGATCAGGCCCAGGTTGCGTCCGGGGAGCGTCGGGCGCACCGACCGTCGGCGCCGGGCGCGCTTCCCTCGCTCCGCGCGGACGAGGAGGGCGGGGATCTCGGGGGCGAGGTCGCCGATGGAGAGAAAGTCCTGCTTCGTCGGTCGGGGGGCCACGCCCGACCGTACCGACCGTCGGCCAAAACGTCTGGCCGACGCCGCGTTCGACCTTAAGAACCGGACCCGGTTGGCCGCGCGAGGAATCTCGATGCCTCCCCGGTCCCCGCCCGCGCGCTCCCGTGCCGCGAAGCGACCGCCGACCCGTCTCACCCCGCCCTCGAAGGGCCGTCGCGTCTACATGGTCGCGGGCGGCGTGACGAAGTTCGCGAAGGCCCATCCGGAGATGGATTTTCGCCTGATGGTCAAGCGGGCGTACGACGCGGCGCTGCGCGATGTCCCGAACCTGACCAAGGACCGGATCGACGGCACCCGGATCTCCTACTTCTCCGACCACTTCTCGCGGCAGCTGAAGGCGGCGAGCATGGTCCAGGACTACCTCGGGCTCAACCCGAAAGGCTCGGTCCGGATCGAGTGGGGCGGCGCGACCGGGGGCGAGTGCTTCCAGGCGGCGTACGAGGCGGTGGCGAGCGGTCGGATGGACGTGTGCCTGGGCGCGGGCTACGAGACGATGAGCCGGGTCGCGACCTGGAAGGGGAACGAGTTCATCGCCCTCGCCTCCGACACCAACTTCGACTTCCCGCTCGGCGGGTTCTACACCGGCTACTACGCCCTCATGGTCGTCCGCCACATCTACGAGTACCTGCGGCTCGGACGGTTCGCCCACGTGAAGGACGAGCGCGAGGCGCAGCGGCTCGCGATCGCGGAGGGGAGCCGGATCATGAGCATGGTCTCGGTGAAGAACCACCTGAACGCGCTCCACAACCCGTACGCTCAGTACCCGAAGCGGTTGACCGTCGCCGACGTGCTCGCCTCGGAGATGATCAGCTACCCGCTCACGCGGGAGCAGATCTGCACGATGTCGGACGGCGCGGCCGCGGTCATCCTGTGCGACGAGGCCCGGGCCAAGGAGTTCAGCGACCGGCCGATCCTCGTGACCGGCGTCGGGACCGGGACCGACACGATGCGGCTCGCCGACCGGCCGTTCGGGAAGGTGCCGCTCATGCCGCGGGAGACGTCGTCGGACTACACCGACCTCCCGTACCCGGGGATCCACTCGTTCCGCGCGGGCCGGTCCGCCGGCCTCGAGGCGTACAAGATGGCGGGGATCACCGACCCGAACCGGGAGCTCGACTTCATCGAGCTCCACGACGCGTACGCGTCGAGCGAGATCCAGACGTACGAAGACCTGGGACTGTGCAAGTACGGGGAGGGGTACTCGTTCGTCGAGCGCGGCGACCCGTTCCTGAAGGGGGTCGACTACGGGTTCCCCACCCCGAAGGCGGGGGCGATCCCCGTCAACCCGTCGGGCGGGCTGATCGCCTGCGGCCATCCGGTCGGGGCGACCGGTCTCATGCAGGGCGTCTTCGCGTACTGGCAGCTGCAGGAGCGGATCCCGAAGCACTTCGGCGACGCGGCGCTCCAGCTGCCGAGCCCGAAGCGGGGCGCGATCCACAGCCACGCCGGCACCGGGTCGGCCGTGACCGTCTCGATCCTCGAGCGGGGGTACCGATGAGCGCCCAGGTCCCGGTCAAGACGCATTTCCGCGAGGTCCAGGAGGAGCTGGACCGCAGCGGGCGGGCGATCTTCCGCGACAAGGACGGGAACGAGAGCCTGGTGATCCGGTTCCCGTACTCGATCCAGTACATCCACAGCTACGCCGAGGACTCGCCGTTCTTCCTGGGCCTCGCCGACGGGAAGCTCAAAGGGTCCCGCTGCACGAAGAAGGGATGCCGGTTCGCGTACGCGACCCCCCGGGGCCATTGCATGGTCTGCGGCTCGGCGACCGAGTGGGTCGACCTTCCGCTCTCCGGGAAGGTCCACTCCTGGACGACGTGCCATTTCGGGAGCGAGGCGTTCCTCAAGGAGACCCCGTACAACCTCGCCATGGTCGAGTTCGAGGGGTTCGGGAGCCTCCTCCTGGTCCGGCTGAAGGACGCGATCGAGCCCGAGCTGTACGTCGGCATGCCGGTCGAGGCCCGGTTCAACCCGGACCCGAAGTACCTGGTGACCGACGTCTGGTTCGTGCCGAAGCGCTGACCCGCGTCAATCGGGGGCGCGGAGCCCGACCCGGTCCAGCACGTCGGCGTGCCCCCGGCCGATCTCGGACCGGCGCGTGCGGGCGACGCCGACGAAGGCGAGCTCCGAGAACGCGGGAGAGGCCGGGAACCGGGTCGACGGCCACCGACCCTCGAAGACGAACCCGAGGTCCCAATGCGGGTCGTCCGGGGCGTCGGACCGGGCGGAGAGCTCCGAGATCACGACCGGAGCGGCGAGGTCCGGAAGCTCCGCCCCGAGCTGTTCCCGCACGATCCGCCGGGCCGCCTCCTCGGGCGATTCGTAGAGGATCAGATGGCTGGACGGGAGCATCCAGAGCGACGCCATCCGGCCGACCCGCTCGGCGTCGAGCGCCCCGATCCGACCCCAATCCGCCTCCGGCCGGACCTTGCCGAGCAACGCCAGTCCCCCGACCCCGTTCGGCCGGACGACCACGAACGCGGAGAGGCAGAGCCCGCTCCGCGGGACCGGCGATCGGTCCCCGCTGCGGCCGTCGGCCGTCGCCGAGAGGCGCGCGAATCGGCGACCGGGGGCGACCGGTCGGTCGTCGCTCATCGTTCGACTCCGGTCAGTCGGGGCGTCGCGAGGCGGATGCCGCGGGCCGGGCTTGAACCGGCGGCTTCAAGATCTTCAGTCTTGCACTCTCCCAAACTGAGTTACCGCGGCGTCCGAGCGGGCGACCCGTCCCGTCGTATAAAGCCCCGTTGGCGGACCGCGGCCGGACGCCGCGTACCGAACGCGCGCGCCCACGTTCGAGACGCAGTTTTGCCGCCGGCCGTCCCGTCCCTTTATCTACGGTGCGCCGCCTGATACGGCACCGTGACCCGCAGCCTCGTCGTCGCGGAGAAGTTCAACACCGCGCTCCGCATCGCGATCGTCCTCTCCGACGGCCGCATGAAGCGGAAGCGCATCGCCGGGACGAACGTCTTCGAGTTCGAGCGGCCGGAGGGACCGTACGCGGTCGTCGGCCTGCGGGGCCACATCGTCGAGCTCGACTACCCGAAGGAGCTCGCGGAGTGGTCGCTCGGGACGCTCGGGAAGCTCCTCGAAACGCCCCCGCTCAAGCAGGTCACGGAGACCGGGATCGTCAGCGCGCTGCAGTCGATCGTGCGCGAGTTCGACCGGGTGATCATCGCGACCGACTTCGACCGCGAGGGGGAGTTGATCGGGCTCGAGTGCCTCGAGCTGCTGCAGAAGGTCCACCCCTCGATCGAGGTGCGGCGGGCGCGGTACAGCGCGCTCACCCGCGACGTGATCGAGCAGAGCTTCGCCCAGCTCCAGGAGCTCGACCACGCCCTCGCGGAGGCGGCCGAGGCGCGGCAGGAGATCGACCTCGTCTGGGGGGCCCTCCTGACCCGGTTCCTGTCGCTCACGGCGGGCCAGCGAGGACGCTCGTTCCTGTCGGTCGGCCGCGTGCAGACCCCGACCCTGGCGCTGCTCGTCGAGCGGGACCAGGCGATCAAGGAGTTCACCCCGACCCCCTATTGGGAGCTGTTCGCGAGCGGCGAGAAGGACGGGGAGGCGTTCCGCCTCCACCACGCCCACGGGATCTGGGAGGCGAAGGGCGAGGCGGAGCGGGTCCACGACCGGGTCCGGGGCGCCGACAGCGGGGTCGTCCGCGAGTTCGCCGAGGAGGAGACGAAGCGGCGCCCGCCCGTGCCGTTCTCGACCACGTTGTTCGTCGCCGAGGCGACGCGGCTGGGGCTCGGGGCCGCCTACGCGATGCGGATCGCGGAGGACCTCTACACCCAGGGACTGATCAGCTACCCGCGGACGGACAACACCGTGTACCCCCGCGGGTTGGGCCTCCGGACGCTCGTCGAGAAGTTCCGCGACGGACCGTTCGGCGAGGCCGCCGAGTTCGTCCTGGCGCAACCGACGTTCCGCGCGACCCGGGGGCGCACGGAGACGACCGACCACCCCCCGATCTACCCGACCAGCGCCGTCGACCCGAAGAAGCTGCGGGCCGACCACGCGCGGGTCTACGAGCTCGTCGTCCGGAGGTTCCTCGCGACCGTCGCGCCCGACGCGATCGGACGGAGCCGCACGGTCGCCGTCGAGGTCCGCGGCGAGCGGTTCGAGGGGAAGGGCCAGACGCTCCTCGACCCCGGATGGTACCGCGTCTATCCGTACAGCTCGCCGGAGGAGAGCCCGATGCCGCCGCTCGCCGTCGGCGAGACGGTGCGGATCACCTCGGTCGACCTCGTCGAGGAGCAGACGAAGCCGCCGCGCCGGTACTCGCAGGGATCGCTCATCCAGGAGATGGAGCGGCTCGGCCTCGGCACGAAGAGCACGCGGCACGACGTCGTCCAGAAGCTGTTCGACCGCCACTACGTCTCGGCCCGCCAGCTCGAGCCAACGTCGACGGGCGTCGCGGTGACCGAGGCGCTGAAAGCGCACGCCCCGGTGATCACGCGCCC
>JASHVP010000121.1 GCA_030044475.1 Thermoplasmata archaeon
CAGGCGGCCGGGCTGATGAACGACAACCACGTCTATCCGGCGTGCACGTTCATCGTCGGCCTCCCGCAGGAGACGGAGGACGACGTCGCGCGAACGATCGACCTCATCGACGACCTCTGGGACTTCAAGGCGATCCTCGTCCCGATGTTCTTCGTGCCGCTCGGGCATCTGAAGAGCCGCGACTGGTTCCGGCGGGACCGGCTCTCGCCCCTCCAGGAGGAACTCCTGAAGCGGGCGCTTTCCCACGGGATCCGCCAGTCGAAGGCGATGTTGAACGACTTCTTCGACTGGGAGGGATCGCACACCCGGCTCTACCGCTCGTCGTTCCGGGGGTTCATCGCGTTCCTCGAGCTCATCGCGAAGATGCATGGCCTCTCGAGCACGCCCCGCCGGCCGGGGCGGGCGATCGTCGACCCGAACCGCTCGCCGGACCGCCTGCCGGTCCCGACGATCCCGGTCCGCGAGTAGGTCGGGGCCGTTACTCCTGGTCGGCCGGCAGGACCGGCCGGACGGGGCGGTGGAGCGCCCGGGGCCGGTATTCGGCGACCGGGGCCTCGTCGTCGTCCCCGGCCCCTCCCGGGACGACCGCGAGGGAGATCTCCCGGGCGTTCCCGTCGTAGGCGCGCCACGACCCGGGCCCGTACGGCGCCCCGAGGATCAGATGACGGCTCCCCCAGTTCCGGAACAGTTGCTGGTCGGCCTCCGACGGATGGAGCGCCCCGGACGGGTGGGAGTGGACCGTGCCGACGACCGAGAGGTCCGCCGGCAGCATGTAGAGCCGGAAGTTGGCGTGGCGCCGGCCGGCGGTCGTGCCCGGGAGCAGGAGCAGTTCGCCGATCACGCCGGGGGGGTCCGACCGAAGCACGCCGCCGAACTCGTTGGGGTACGCGGAACGGGCACTGGCGAGCGCGCTCGAGAGGACCCGCCGGGAGACCGCGGTCGCCGGCGCCCCGAGGCGGGGCGCGCCCTCCGGCCGCCTACGCTGCGGGCGGAAGATCGGCGCCACGGCCCCCCGAGCCTGTCGGCTCGCTCCACGGGAGGATCCCCTTGCCGCGGAGGCGTTCGAAGTACTGGGAGCCGAACCGCACGAGGGTCGCCCGGCGCGGCGACCGGTACAGCGTCACCTCGCCGTCGCGCCGGAGCGGGACCTCCTCCTGGCCGTCGAGGATGACGACCGCACCGGGCTCGACGTCCAGCGGGCGCAGCCGGATGGTGTGCAGCGGGTCCACGACGATCGCCCGGGCCTGCACGCGGAACGGGGCGATCGCCGTCACGACGATCGCCTCGAGCGACGGGTCGACGATCGGACCCAGTGAGCTCAAGGAGTAGGCCGTGGAGCCGGTCGGCGTCGCCACGATCACTCCGTCGGCCCGGATCTGGCCGACGACGTGCCGATCGACCGCGATCTCGAACAGTCCCATCTTCCCGACGGCCGCCGAGTGCACGACGTACTCGTTCGTGACGTCCGTGACCGGGGCGCCGTCGACCTCCCCGGCGAGCTTCATGCGCTCCTCGAGGAAGTACCGCCCCGACAGCAGCCGCTCGACCGCCCCGTCGACGTCGTCGGGCGTGCCCCGCCCGACGCCGGCGAGGACCCCGACCGTGCCGGCGTTGATCGGGAGCAACGGGGCCTCCGAGCGACGTAGCGTGTAGAGGAACGTGCCGTCCCCCCCGATCGCGATCAGGACGTCCGGCCGCATCTCGGCGAGCGGGCGGTGCGGGCGCTCCGGAGCCAGGTCGACGAGCTCCGGGCTCAGTTCCACGTCGGCCCGGTCCCCCACCCGGGCGAGGACGCGGGCCGCGAGCTCCCGGGCCTCGGGCTTCCCCGGGTTGGCGGTCAGCCCGAGCTTCACAGATACCCCGCCTCCGCCGCGTGGCGCAGGAACGCCGGGTCCCCGTATCCCAGCACCGTCGTCCGCCGCTCGACGCCGAGGGGGAACGCCTCCAGCGAACCCCCGCGCGCGTCGGTGACGCCCCCGCCCGCCTCCGCGACGATCCGGAACACCGCCGCAAGGTCGGTCGCCCGGAGGTTCCGTCCCTCGGCGGCGTTCTCGAACAGGTACGCGTCCGCGCTGCCCTGCGCGACCATCAGGAGCTCGAGGGACGCGCACCCGAGCGAGCGGATCCGCCGCGCCTTCGCGGCCCACTGCTGGGCCCGTTCGGTAGCGGGCGTGCCGAGGTTCACGAACAGGATCTCCGACCGGGCGCTCCAGCGGCGGCATCGGATCGGACGTCCGTCCCGGTAGGCGCCCTCCCCCCGGACCGCCCAGTACGTGGTCCCTCGGTAGAGGTCGCGCACGAGGCCAAGGTCGATCCCTCCCAACGTCTCCCGGCCCAGGGCGAGCGAGACCGTCGAGAACGGCAGGTTCCGCAGGGCGTTGGTCGTCCCGTCGATCGGGTCGACGACGAGCGTGCGCTCGCCCCCCCGCCGCACCGAGCCGATCTCCTCGGAGACGAGGTTCCAGTCGACCCCCTCGGCGTCCAGAATCCGCAGGATCTCCGATTCGGCCGCGCGGTCGAGCTCCTCGGTGGGGGACCCGTCGGCCCCCATCGCGACGACGTCGCCGCGGTGCGGGGCGCTCTCCGCCTCGCGCACGACCTGCTGCACCGCGAAGCTGATGCGGACGAGCACCTCCAGCTCCGCCCGTCGAGGGTCCGGCACGGGCGCCGGACGGACCGCTCCTCGATAAAGGCCTCTTCGCGCGCCGGCGGGTCGCCGCACCGGCGTGACGTTAAATGGCGGGGTCGTTCGGGCGGCCGATGGAGCTGCAATTCCTGGGAGGGGCGAGCGAGATCGGCTCGCTGGGGCTCGTCGTCCGGGACGCCGGGCGGACGCTCCTCTTCGACTACGGGATGACGCCCACGGACCCCCCGTCGTACCCCCGGCCCGCGCCGACGAACGTGGACGTCGCCTTCCTCTCCCATGCGCACCTCGACCACTCGGGGATGACGCCGCTCCTGAGCCGGCTCCCGAGGGCGCGGCTCATCGCCACGCCGGTCACCATCGCGGTCGCCGACTTGCTCACCAAGGACGCCCTCAAGGTGGCGCGGCTCGAGGGGTACCTGCCACCGTACTCCCCGTCGGACATCCACGCGCTCCACGCCCGGTTCACGGCCGTCGACCGGCACGGGACGTTCCGCCACCGCGGCATCGAGGTGGAGTTCACGCCGGCGGGGCACATCCCCGGCGCCTCGATGCTGCTCTATCGGGGGGCGAAGGACGTGCTGTTCACGGGGGATCTGCAGACGATCCCGACGCACCTGGTCGGCGGGGCCGAACCGGTCGAGACGGACGTCCTCGTCATGGAGTCGACCTACGCCGGTCGGGAGCACCCGGACCGTCGCGAAACGGAGCGACGGTTCCGCGACAAGGTCGCCGAGACGGTCGAGCGGGGGGGAAAGGCGATCGTCCCGGCGTTCGCCGTCGGACGGGCCCAGGAGGTCCTGATGTCGCTCGCGGCGTCCGGCTTCGAGACGTACCTCGACGGGATGGCCCGCGCCGTGAACGAGATCTACGAGGCGGCGCCGGAGTACCTCGCCGACGCCCGCAAGTTCCGACGAGCCCTCGAAGGGGTCCACGTCGTCGAGCACCCGGGCGACCGCAAGCGGGCGCTCCGCGAAGCGGAGGTGATCGTCACGACCGGGGGGATGCTCGACGGCGGCCCGGTGCTGTTCTACATCGGCGAGCTCTACAAGGACGCGAAGAGCTCCATCCTGCTCACGGGCTTCCAGGTCGAGGGGTCGAACGGACGGCAGCTGATGGACGAGGGGACCCTCACGATCGACGACACGACGATCCACCCCGCCTGCGAGGTCGCGAAGTTCGACTTCTCGGCCCATGCCGGGCACTCCGACCTCGTGCGTCTCGCGAAGGAGTCCCGGGCGAAGCAGGTCGTCCTGATGCACGGCGACCATCGAGAGCCGCTGCAGGAGGCGCTCGCGTCGTTCTGCGACGTCGTCCTGCCCGAGAACGGCAAGTCGTTCAGCGTGTAGACCGCGCGGGGCGGCGCGGGCGGCGGGTGCGACGCGGCCGACCCTCGGAGTCCCCGCGGGTGTCGTCCACCGGCCCCTCCTCCTCGGTCGACGCTCCGGGTTCCTCGAGCGCCACTTCCATCGGGGGGAGCTCGCCGGTCGGGCGGACCCTCCGTCGGATCTCCGACCAGAGCTCGTCCACGCCCTCGCCGGTGCGCGCGGAGACGTGCGGCCGATCGGTGTCGCGGCGCGTCAGGTCCGACTTGGTTTCGACGGCGACGATCGGCAACGAGGGGTACTCCTCCCGCCACCGCGCGAGGAGAGCCTCCTGGTCCGCGATCGAGTAGCCGGAGCTCTCGGTCGGGTCGAGAACGAACAGGACGACGGTGGCCGCGGCGCGGACCGCCATCGTCGCCTCGGATTCCGCGGGATTGGTCCGCTCCCGGCGGCCGAGCACCCCCGGCGTGTCGAGGACCTGGAGCCGGTCGAAGCCGAGGTCGGCGTGGCCGACCTGCAGGGCCAGCGTCGTGAACGGGTAGGCGGCGACCTTCGGACGGGCGGAGGAGAGGCGCGCCACGAGCGACGATTTGCCGACGTTGGGGAATCCCGCGACGACGAGCGTCGGGGCGGCCGGGTCGAGGTGGGGGCGGGCGTCGAGGTACCGCCGGATCTCGGCGAGGCGGACGAGGTCCGGATCGACTTCGCGCACGAAGCTCGCGAGGCGGCCGTAGAACGACCGGACGATCTCCCCGAGCTCCTCGGATCCCGCGGCGCGCTGGACCGACCGCTCCGTCGGTCGCGCGAGCCCCCGGATCCGCTCTTCCGCCCGGCGGAGGCGGGTGAGCGACCGGTCGAGGGCGCCCGCGCCGAACCGGTCGTCGACGAGCGAGCGCTCGAAGTCCGTCAGAGGCGGTCGGACGAACCGCCGGGTGGCGAGGCGGAGGTGCCGGACGACCGTGGCCGAACTTCGGACCACCTTGAGCTGCGCCCGCAGCCGGTCGCGTTGCGGTTTCGTCGGCCCGTGCGGGGTCGCGAGGGAGGCCCGGTGGAACGCGACGTCCAGGATCGATTCGGACGGAGGGGCACCCCGCCCCTCGTGGGCGCGCGTCGGTCGGGTCCGCGGCACGGTCGCGGAATGCGAGAGCCGAGCGGCGATAAGGGTTCACGCTCGGGCCCGGGTCGCCGCGACTCCAGGGCCCCGCGGAGCGACCGGCCCAACCCCGGGCCCGACGCGACCAAACGGCTTTTGAGCCCGTCTCCGCTGCGACGGCACCGGGGAGCGCGGTGCCTCGGTGGATTTCCGACGAACCGGGCGAGGAGGCGGCGATGCTCGCCGCGCTCGGGATCGGCTCGGTGGACGAACTGTTCTCGGACGTCCCGAAGAGGGCGCGGATCGGCCGGCTGGGGATCGGTCCCTCCCGCGAGGAGCCCGAGGTCGTCCGCGAGGTCGACAAGATCCTGGCCCGCAACCGGCCCCTCTCGGGATTCGCGAACTTCGTGGGAGGGAGGCTGCCGATCCGGTACGTTCCCGCCGCGGTCGATGCGATGCTCTCGCGGAGCGAGTTCTTCACCGCGTACACGCCGTACCAACCGGAAGCGAGCCAGGGAATGCTCCGGGTCCTCTTCGAATTCCAGAGCCTGTGGGTCGAGCTGACCGGCCTCGACGTGGCGAACGCCTCCCTCTACGACGGGGCGACGGCCGCCGGCGAGGCGCTCCTGTTCGCCCGCCGGTTGCACGACGGGCATCGGTTCCTCGTTCCCGCCAGCCTCCCCTGGGAGGAGCGGAGCGTTCTGCAGAACTACGCCAGCGGTCCCGGACTGATCGTGGAGGAGATCCCGTACGACCCGGGGAGCGGGGGCCTCGACCTCGCCTGGGTCCGGACGAAGGTCGGCCAGGGCGACGTCTTCGGGGTCCTGGCCGACGTGCCGAACGGGTTCGGCCACGTCGATCCCGCCGTGCTCGATCTGAAGTCGACCATCGGCGCGGTCCCGCTCGTCGTCGCCGCCGACCCGCTCTCCCTGACCGTGCTCGAGGCGCCCGGGCGGTACGGGGCGGACGTCGTGGTGGGGGAAGGCCTCGGGTTCGGCATCGCCCCGTCGTTCGGCGGCCCGGCGCTGGGCCTCTTCGCCTGCCGCAAGGAGCACGTCCGGATGGCTCCGGGGCGGATCGCCGGTGCGACGTTGGACGCGGACGGGCGGAGGGCCTACGCGCTGACCCTCCAGACCCGCGAACAGCACATCCGGCGGTCGCGCGCGACGTCGAACATCTGCACGAACGAGTCGCTGATGGCGCTCGCGTTCGTCGTGTACGCCACGCTGGTCGGGCCGCGGGCGCTCGCGCAGTTGCAGGCGTCGCTCGCGGAGCGGGCGAAGACGCTGGCCAGCGCCCTGGGCGGGGTCCCGGGCCTCCTCGCCCCCCGGTTCGATGCCCCGTATCTGGGGGACTTCGCGATCGAGCTCGTCTCCGGGACGGCCCCGGCGTTCCTCGAACGCCTCCGCCGTCGGAAGGTCCTCGGTGGTCAGGCGATCGTCGACCCGCGGCCGGGGGCCCCGAAGACGCCCGAGCGGATCCTCGTGTCCGTCGGGGCGAGCGCCGGAGAGAAGGAGATCCAGCGGTACGTGACGGCGGCCCGGGCGGCCGTGGGAGGCGGGGGGCCATGACCTTCCGCCAGGCCCGATGGGACGAGCCGTCCGTCTGGGACCTCGCGCCCTCCGGTCCCGGTGAGGTCCCGAACGTCCCGGGCCTCCCCGAACGGTTCCGGCGGAAGGAGGGGGTCCGGTGGCCGGAGCTCTCCGAACTCGAAGTCGTCCGCCACTACACCCGGCTCTCGCAGATGAACTTCGGAATCGACACCTCCCCGTACGCGCTGGGGTCGTGCACGATGAAGTACAATCCGAAGGTCTCCGAATTGCTCGCCCGCCGGCCCGGGGCGGCCGACCTCCACCCGTCCCAGCCGGAGTCGACGGTCCAGGGCGCTCTCGAGATTCTCTGGCGGCTCGAGCGGATCCTGACGAAGGTGACGGGGCTCTCCGAGGTCTCTCTCCAGCCGGCGGCGGGGGCGCACGGGGAGTACGCCGCGCTGCTGATGGTCCGGGCCTATCTGAGGGACCGCGGCGAGCTCGGCTCCCGAACGGAGGTCCTCCTTCCGGACACCGCCCACGGGACCAACCCGGCCTCGGCCGCCATGGCCGGGTTCACGACTCGGGAGATCGCGTCGAAGGACGGATGCGTCGACCTCGCCGCGCTGCGCGCGGCGGTCTCGGAGAAGACGGCCTGCTTCATGCTGACGAACCCGAACACCGCGGGACTGTTCGAATCGGAGATCCTCGACATCGCGCAGACGGTGCACGGGGCCGGCGGCCTGCTCTACTACGACGGCGCCAACCTGAACGCGATCCTCGGAGTCACCCACCCCGGTCGGATGGGCTTCGACGTCGCCCATCTCAACCTGCACAAGACGTTCGCGACCCCCCACGGGGGCGGCGGTCCCGGGGCCGGGGTCCTGGCCGCGGGGGAGACGCTCGCCCCGTACCTTCCGGTGCCCCGGATCGTGAAGCGGGGCCGGAAGTTCTCGCTGGACTACGACCGGCCGAAGTCGATCGGCAAGATCCGGGCCGGCTACGGGAGCTTCGGTCTCGACCTCCGGGCCTACGCGTTCGCGCTCGCCCACGGGGAGGAGGGATTGAAGCACGTGGCCCGACGGGCGGTGCTCAACTCGAACTACCTCGGCGCCCGGATGGGGCAGTACCTTCCCCGGCCGTTCCGACCGCTCGTGAAGCACGAGTTCCTGCTTTCGGGGGCGCCGCTCAAGGAGAAGGGGGTTCGGACGCTCGACCTGGCGAAGCGGCTCCTCGACGAAGGGGTCCACGCGCCGACGATCTACTTCCCGTCGCTCGTGGAGGAGTCGCTGATGGTGGAGCTGCCCGAGACCGAGTCGAAGCGCGAGCTCGACGGATACTTCGACGCCTTCGTGCGGGCCGTGACCGACACCCCCGAGAACCTGCACGCCGCGCCCCGGAACCTTGCGGTCTCCCGGATCGACGAGGTCCGCGCCGCCCGCGAGCCGCTGCTCTCCTGGAAGGACTTGCGCGCCGCGCCCGCAAAGGTTGAAGCACCCTAGCGGCTCCCGCGGCCGATGAAGGCCCGCGTCGAGAAGATCTTCCAGAAGCTCGAGAAACCGGTCGACGCCATCGTGTTCGCGAACTCGGTCGATCCCCACCTCGACCAGAGCTTCTTCTACGTCTTCG
>JASHVP010000122.1 GCA_030044475.1 Thermoplasmata archaeon
CTCGTGAAGGCGATCGGGGGAAAGATGTGGACGGTGCCGTTCACATCGGTGCCGACCAGGACTTGCTGGCTCGCATTCGAAAAGTAGTCGATTTGCCAGAACGGGGCAGTTCCCGAGTTGTAGGACCCGTCGAACAGCGGGAGCGTGCCGTTCCAGAGCGTGAGGCCGTTGAACGCGCCCTGACAACTCGCCAGCACATAGTCATACTCGTCGTACCCCCAGGAGGTCGGGTCCACGGGCACTGGACTCGCAACTCCGTAGATCTGGCTCAGGATCCAGGGTCCGCCGGGCTGCAGGCTCGCCGACGCGTTCACGGCGGCCAATGCCTCATAAAGATTCGGTCCATCGTTCACGACCGAAATCTTGCCTCCCGTCGAACGATGAGTGAACGCATACCCCCCAAGACTGGCGGCTGCGATGACGACTAGGGCGACAACGAGAGCGAAGAAAACGCGTCGACGACGTGAGCTCTCTTCCGTCGTTCCGGAGATGGACGTTTGTGTGGGTGGAAGTGCCTCGGACATCTGACGAGCGCGCGCTTCTGACAGGTAAGGGCCCGCGGGTGCTCTTCAGGTACTCCCTTAGGCACGACATCAACCTGCCCCAGTGGCCGATGAGTCGGATTCAGATTGTTCAGACTCGCCGGCGATAGCTCAACAGCCCGAATTTACGCTCGCGTGGGGTTTCCCGAATGGCGGTAATGAACTCCAGTCAAATCACGCGCTGGGGGGCTACTGAGTTGCGAGACAACTGTAGCGACCCCCTGAGAGGGTTGGTGAAAAGGCCCATATGCCTATGGCATCCGCAGTCGAACCCGTGGAAGAGCTCGAGCCGCCAACACCGTAAACTGCATAGCAGATGGGTACCGTTGTGCTGTTCCCGTACACGGTCCAGGACAACGTGTTCGAGACCGTGTACGTGCTAGTCTGCGACCATTGATCTGTGACCACAGTAGTGCTGAGGTCCACCCCGTAGATCGAGACTCCGACGTCGACAGAGAATCCTTTGACCAGTCCAGTTACGGTGGATTTCGAACTGACGGTAATGGCCCCGGAGGCGGAAGAATTGACATAGACGGGCCGCCCTTGACTACCGTCTTCGTAACCCCACGAGTAAATGGGGTAAATGCTGGTGTTCGAAGCCGCGTCCGAGGCAGTTATATTGTCACCACTCGGCCAAGTCGAAGGTTGATTCACAGGAGGTTGCTCAGCGGCGTAGTATGACTCGGTCGTCAAATAGGCCAGACGGTCCATTGCGTCAAAAAGCACGGTCCCGCTCTCCCAGAGATTCTCTGTCACGACGAGATTATGACCGGTTGCAGACCAGCTGCTACTCGAGCCGATTGTGTTGTAAGCGTCGCTACAGCCGTTGAAGACCCACAGCGCTGACCAGCAGTGGCTCGAACTCGTGGTATATGTGGATCCGCTAGTGAAGGTAATCAGACTGTTCGGAAAGTCACTCCCGGAAACCGCGTTGCTATAGTCCTGGACTTGAACCACATTGTACTTCACGAAGTTACTCGCCAACACGAAAGCAACGTTCTGCGGAGCCCAAATCGCCAGCGACTCATTCCACTGCCCGGGCCAATTTTGGAGATTATTGTAGTTGCCGGGGTTTTGATAGTTGATCACCTCGACTACGAGCGGTGCTTTCTCCGGGATACAAAGAAGAGGAGCATAGCTCGTCGACCAAACCAGAATCGAGAAGCTCCCGTCCGAAGCCCACGTCCAGATCGGATTGCTCACGACAAGGTCTGGATTCACGCACGTAACCTCCATCGGGGTGTCTCCCGATGGAGACGCTCCGCTCGAGTTCGTGATCGTCCCGTTTATCCACTCTGGTGGATAGTTCGGGTTGTTGACCGGCCAGGTCGAAGTCGTGAACGACCCTGAATAGGTCGTCCCGAGTGTGCACACCGCGCCAACCTTTGCGTTGGGAACCACGATCTCGAAGTAGTATGTCGTCTCGGGTTCGAGGTAATTCAGGTAGACGGAGAAAGAGGTAGAGCTGCTAGACGCGGTCTGAGAAAACGGGTACGGATTGGATGAGTTTCCCCAATCGAAGGTCGCCGCCACGACGTAGGTCTCTGTCCATTTCGTCGTGTCATTTGTCGCGGTCGCGGAGGACGAGACTCCTGATATTGAGTTCTGAACCGTAAGGCACTGGGACTGCGATCCCGCAGAGGCTACCGGAGAGCCGATGGCGACCATCATGGAACCGCACAGCAGAATGATCGCCGCGCTAACCGGAAAAAGTCGGAAGCGGTACCGTGCGTGATGTTTGGGCCGACTCGGCACGGTACGATGGGAGTCGCAAGAATGATCTCCGAGGGTCGTGTGGGGCGCGTCCGGCCAGTCAGACTTCACGTCGAATGATCTAAGCGCAGAGCCGGTCGCCGATGTCGAAGGGGGCGACATATGCGGGAGAGGTCACGATGATATATCAGTCCCACTTTTCCGATGGTTGTGAGAGTTGTTTAAGGACGACCGTTGTAAATTCCCGAACTCGTCGGCGGGCCCCCGGAGCAGTTTACTCCACGTCTGCCAAATCCGAGCGGGGCTACCCCGATTTTCGAGTGGATCGGGTATCTTTACCGCCGGGGTGAGGCCCGGACTCGAATTGAGTCATTTCGGCTCCCGGCGGAGGAAACGTAACGCCCCAAGAAGTAACCCCGGAACCGGGGACTAACTCGGCCATCGAGGGGTAGCCCCTACATAGGGATTCGGAACCCCCGAGGGAATGGACACGGGGGGATTTGAACCCCCGACCTCTGCTTTGCGAAAGCAGCGATCTTCCGCTGATCTACGTGCCCACCCGGGGCGGGGGAGCGGTTTGGCTGCTTAACGGCTTTGGAAATCCCGGGGGCGGGTCACGCCGGACGGGTAAGGACGCGAGTGTACCGGACCAGCTCGACGAGGTGGTTCGCGAGGAACGATCGGACCTTCTCGTCCGTGAGCCGTCCCTGCGCGTCGAACTTGTCCGCGGCGAACGACACGATGACCTCCGGACGGTTGATCGGGAACAGGTTCAGGAAGACCATCGTCTGGCGGAGCTCGTATTGCGCCCGGGCGCCTCCGACCTGGCCGATGGATGCGCTCAGGATGCCGGCCGGCTTTCCGTTCCAGGAGTTGTCGGGATACGGGCGGGAGATCCAGTCGATCGCGTTCTTCTCGGCGGCGGAGAGGCCGTAGTTGTGCTCGTTCACGGAGAATAGCACGGCGTCCGCTCGCTTCACCAGCTCCTTCGCCCGCCGCACCGGCTCCGGGAGCGGGGACTCCTCGTCCTGGTTGAACACGGGGAACCCCCGGATGTCGACGAGATCGACATGGCTCCCCGGAGGCGCGAGCTCCTGGGCCGCGAGTAGGAGCCCGCGGCTGTACGCGTTCTTCCGAAGGCTCCCCGGGATCCCCGCGATCGTCAGGTCGGGCATGGTCGCGCGTCGACCACCGGCCGAACGCCATTTAGAGGAGCGGCTACCCGAGGGCTACCTGGGGAAGTACGGCGGGTCAGGCCGCCGCCGGCACGACCCCCGCTCCCCGGGTCTCGGGCGGCGGTGGGTTCGACTTCCGCGCGCTCCCCGGCGGGCCCGGCGGCGTCGCGCCCGTGGTCGGCGGGGTCCGGCCACTTCCGCTTCGGGACGACGCAGCCGGTTTCGACAGGATCAGTCGGTGCGCCTCCGCGTCGTAGCGGAACAGCTCGGCGTACCGGCCCCAGTTGACGATGTTCTGGACCGCCTCGTCGGCCGGCGCGGTCGTCAGCGAGACGATCTGCGCGAGGTCCTCGTCGGAGAGCTGGTGGTTCGGCGCGCTCTCGAGCGCCCGCACGATCGTCTTGAAGAGCGTCGTCCGCCGGAGCTGCTCCCGCAGGATCGACTTGCGCTCGCGGATGGATCCGGCGACGAGCTTCTGGCCGAGCTCGGTGAACGACGCGCGCCCGTCGGTCACCTTCACCAGCTGCAGGAGCTCAGCGTACTCGAGCGAGGGGAAGATCTCGTCGATCTCGAGGTCGAGGTCGTCCGCCAGGCGGGCGACGTCCTCCGAGCCCTTGTGGCCGTTCAACAGCACCAGGAGCCCCAGCAGCTCGGTCGGGCTCGACTTCGGAAAGATCGTCGGCACGGTGGCGTCGCTCGACTCCCCCACGCCCGTCGGGTATAAACCTTCGAATTCAAGAGGCGGACCGCCCGTCGGCGCCGGACGGCGGCGGGAGCGGCGCGCCTCCCTGGGTGATGAGCGAGTAGATCCGGTCCGTGAGGTCGTAGAACGGGCCCGACTTCCGATCCCGGGGCCGGGGCAGGTCGACGTCGATCGTCTCCAGGACGTGCCCGGGCCGCCGGGAGAGCACGATCACCCGGTCGGCGAGCTGGATCGCCTCCTCGATGTTGTGGGTCACCAGGATCACCGCTTCCGGCGGCAGGGCCGGGTCGCGCCAGAGCTGGAGGATCTCCTCCCGCAGGCTCTCCGCCGTCAGCGCGTCGAGCGCGCTGAACGGCTCGTCCATCAGGAGCACCGCCGGCTCGACGGCGAGCGCGCGGGCGAGCCCGACGCGCTGGCGCATCCCGCCGGAGAGCTCGCGGGGGTACGCCTCCTGGAAGCCGTCGAGCCCCGTGACGGAGATGTACCGCTCGACCTGGCTGCCGATCTTCTCCTTCGGCCACTCGAGCGCCTCGAGCCCGAAGGCGACGTTCTGCGAGACCGTGAGCCAGGGGTAGAGCGCGAAGCTCTGGAAGACCATCGCCATCTGGGTGCAGACCCCCGCGACCGGCTGGCCCCGGAAGCTGATCGCGCCCGCGGTCGGCCGGTCGAGCCCCTGGATCAGCCGCAAGAGGGTCGACTTGCCGCACCCCGAGGGGCCGACGATCGCGAGGAAATCGGAGTCCTTCACCTCGAAGGTGATGTCCTGCATAATGGCGATCGAGCCGTGGCGCGAGGCGAAGCTCTTGTCGACGTGCTCGACGCGGATCAGGGCCATCGTCCCACCGTCCCGCCGTCGGCCGCCCGGTGCCGCCGTTCAGTCGTACCGGAACTGCTCGGCGGCCCGCCGGTAGAGCGGCTTCCACAAAAGCTCGTTGATGGCGATGACGGTGGCGACGAGCGCGAACAGCGCGGCGACCATGAGCGGATAGCCGGCCGGCGCCCGCGCGTAGCCGATGTCGATCATCTGGCCGACCCCGAGCACGCTGAGCGACTGGTGGGCGCCGACCTGGAGGTACTCGGCGACGATCAGCGTGTTCCATCCCCCGCCGAAGGCGGTGATGGAGCCGGTGACGAGGGCCGGGAAGATCCCCGGGAACAGCACGCGCCGGAAGAACTGCCGTCCCTTGAGCCCGTACGACCGCGCCGCCTCTTCGAGGTCCGGGGGGAGGGACCGGACCCCCGAGAGGAGGTTGAAGAACAGGTACCAGAGCATCCCGGTGAGCAGCATCAGCACCGCCGCCCCGTTCGGGCTCAGGTACGGGACGAGGACGAAGATGATCACCGGGAACAGGGCGGTCGCCGGGAACGAGGCGATCACCTCGATGATGGGCAGGCCGACGCGCGACGCGCGGGGACGGCGGGCGACGAAGACGGCGAGCGGCAGCGCGATGGCGAGGCAGATCGCGTACGCGCCGGCGACGCGGGCGGTCGAAGCGGCGACGGCGAACGGCACCAGCAGGAGGTCGCCGCGGACCCACGGGGCGATCGGGCCGGTGAAGATGTGGAACACCGCGACGGTGATGGCGATCACGATCAGCCAGACGCTCACGAGGATCGCACCGAGCGCGACGTAGTAGAACGCCGATCGCTGGAAGGCGGTCGGTTTGCGGACGGGGCGGACCGTGATCGCCGCCAGCTGAACGAGGGGCGTGGTCACCCGGGAGACCCCGGACCGGACGCCGCGTGTGACGTAGGCGGCGGCGCGACGGAACCGACCGCTCGGGTCGCGGTTCGGCCCGGCGACCTCTCCTTCGCCGCTCGGGGAGGTGTCGTACCGGAACCGCTCGGCCCATCGCCCCAGCGGCCGCCAGACCGCGAAGTCGAGCAGGGCAATCACGAGGACGAGCATCAGGAGCCCGGCGACGAACTTCTCGCCGTTCCCGGCGCTGGCGGCGAACGAGAGGTAGCTGCCGATCCCGGGCAGGGCGTGGGAGTTCGTGGTGAAGATCTCCGCTTCGACGAGGAAGAACCAGCCGCCGGTCCACGAGAGCACGGAGTTGTAGACGAGGCGGTTCACGGTCGCCGGAAAGAGGACGCGCTGGAACCGCTTCCATCCCCGGACGCCGAACGTGTCGGCGGCCTCGCGCAGCTCGGACGGGAGGGTCTTCAGGGACTCGTACACCCCGAAGACCATGTTCCAGGCCATCGAGGTGAAGATCAGGAACACGGAGGCGATGTTCGGACCGAGCCACGAGCCGGGGCCGGTCAAGTTGACGAAGAAGACGATCGCGACTGGGAAGAATCCGAGGATCGGGACCGACTGCAGGATGTCGAGGACGGGGATCATCACCCGCTCGCCGGTCGGGCGGGAGGCGGCGTAGTACCCGTAGGCGAGCGCGAAGCCGAGGGACGCCGCGTACGCGGCCAGCATCCGCAGGAACGAGTACGAGACGTCGACGGCCGCGGTCGGGAGATACGGGAGCAGCCCGGTGAACGAGAGGCCGAGCGTCGTCGCCCCGGCGACCCCGACGAGGACCGGGATCGCGAGGTAGAGGGCGACGGAGCGGCCCGCCGACGGCATCGAGGCCGCCGACGGACCGCGCGTCGTCCGGGCCGTGGGGCTACCGCCCGAGGACGGCCGGTCGCCGTTCTCGATGCCCGCCCGGTCGTCCCATGTGCCAGCCATGCGACCTCCCGGGCATGGACGTGCGGCGGACCGTCTCGGGATATTTGTGCGGTGTGGTCGAGTGGACGACGGGCGGCCGCCGGCCGGTCGTCGCGTTCGGACGGCGACAATGTTTATCAACGCCGCCGGGCTCCGAGCGGCCGTAGCCCCGTGGTGTAGTGGCCAATCATGCGAGACTCTGGATCTCGCGACGCAGGTTCGAACGCCGCGGGGGTCCGCGCTCCCGTCGGCCGAAACTCCTGCCGGGGCTACTCCGCGGACCCGAACGCGCCCCGTGTGCGGGGGTGCTCCAGCTCGGCCAAGCCGCGCGGCGACGCCGCCGGGGCCACCGAGGCAGGGCCTAGGACCCTGTTGCCCAGGGCATGCGCCGGTTCAAACGGCGACCGGGGGACCACCCCCGGGCGTCGGGAACTCCGGCCCCCCGCACTCTTTCTCCCCCGGACGACCGCGCCCCGATGAACGACGGGCGCCGCCCGTCCCCCGAGGAGATCCTCACCCTCTCGCCGGAGGAGGCGGACCGGCTCCTCACCCACCTCGAGCGGCGGGTGCCGGTCCATCCCCCGTGGGTCGAGCTGCCGAGCCGACCGGACGGCCAGGCGATCGTCTTCGGGGACTCCCACGGAGACTGGCGCTCGACCCGGGAGGTCGTTGGTCGGCTCGAGGAGGACCCGCCGCACCGGATCCTCGTCGGCCTCGGCGACTACGTCGATCGCGCCCCCGACGACGCGGGGGAAGGCAGCGTCGCGAACGCGCTCTACCTCCTCGCGCTCGCGGCGGAGGCACCGGACCGGGTCGTCCTCCTCCAGGGCAACCACGAGACCGATCGACGGATCGCGGTCGTCCCGCACGACCTTCCGGAGGAGGTCGACTCGCTCTGGGGGCCGGTCCCCGAGCGCGCCGCGCGGCTCGCCGGCCTCCTCGAGCGCGGTCCCCTGGCCGCGGGGACCTCCACCGGGGTGTACTTCGCCCACGCCGGATTCCCGCTCCATCGACCCCGCAGCGACTGGCGGCACGCGCTCGACGCCGTCGACGAGGAGACGCTGGCGGAGGTCGTATGGGCCGAGTGCGGTGCCTCGCGCCTTCGCCGGGGCGGCGCCCCCGCCTGGACGGCCGCGGACCTGACCCGGTTCTTCGAAGACTCCGGGTTCCGGGTCTTCGTGCGGGGCCACGACCCCGATCTCACCGGCCGAGCGGTCTACGGTGGCCGCTGTCTCACCCTTCACTCGACCCGGGTGTTCGAGCGGTACGGCGGGGTGCTCTGCGCTCGCGTCCCCCTCGACTCGCCGGTGCGCTCGGCGGACGACGTCCGGGTCGAGCACTTGGCGACGGAAGGACGGTCCTACCCACCGGTCTGAATCACCGGGTCCGCCTCCGGGTCCGGAGGCCCTCCCCAGATCGCCCGCTCCGCCGCGACGACGTCCTCGGCCGCGGGGGCCGCGCGGTATCGGTCGAACCGGGCCTCGTTGATCGTGAGAAACGCCGCCCCTCCGTGGAACCCCTCGATCAAGCGCCGCGCCTCGGGCTCCCGGCCGAGCACCACCAGGGCGGCCGCGAACGCTTCCACGGTGTTCAGCTCGCCGAGTCGGCCGAAATGCTGGGGGTTGGCGGCCAGCAGGTACGGCAGGCGGCGTCGCGCCGCCACGGGCGACGGGGGTCGGAGCGACCTCCGATCGGCCAGTCGATTCCACGAGCAGTCGACCACGAGGAGGCCCCCCGACCGGGCCGAGGGAAGGTCGGCCCGGGAGAGGGGCGTCCGCGCGTACGGGTCGAGCAGGACCGGGCGTCCGCCGGGCCCCACGTCCCGGAGGGCCGAGCGGACGAGGCCGCGATGGAGCAGCCGTCGGCCCGTGCACGCCTTGGGATGGTCGTCCCCCACGACCAGGAGGAAGAGGGGGAGGGCCGGGTCAGCCGACGGGTTGGGCGTACTCCGCGAAGATGGCATGGAGGTCGCGAGTGAGACGGAGCGCGTCGTCGCGCGGCCGCTGCCAGAGGTTTCGGCCGAAGATGATGCCGGTCGCCCCGGCGTCCATCGAAGAGCGGACCTTCCCGAGCAGCTCGGCGTCGCCGACCTTCTCCCCCCCCGAGACCAGCACGAGGGCTCGTCCGGCGCTCTCCACGACCTTGTGGAACGCCTCCTCGGGCGAGAGGCGCAGGGAGTTGTACGGCGGCGGGCTGTCCGCGTCCTTTTCCGACGCGACCGGATAGTTGACCTTCACGATGTCGGCCCCGAGCTCGAGCGCCACGCGCGCGGCGTAGTCGATGGCGTAGAGGCTCTCCTTGCCCCCCTTCTTCGCAACGGCCTCGCCGCGGGGGTACGCCCAGACCACGACCGGCATCCCGAACCGGTCGGCGTCCCGTCGCACGTCGACGAACTGGCGGAAGTCCCGGTCCTGGGCGGGGGAGCCGACGTACACCGTGTAGCCGACGGCATCCGCACCGAGTCGGACCGCGTCCTCGACCGTGCCCGTGAGCGAACTGAACGCCTGGGCGTCCGACGGGATCCCGGTTTTGCCGTTCAGCTTGAGGATCAGCGGGACCTCGCCGGCGAACTCGGGGTAGTACTTCTCCGCGAGCCCGATGTGGAGGGCGATGGCGCTGAAGTTGCCGTCTCGGGCCAGCTCGTACTGGTAGCGCGGGTCGAGCGACTCCGGGTTCGAGAAGAAGTCGACCGGCCCGTGCTCGAGCCCCTGGTCGATCGGGAGCACGAGAAGGGTCCCGCCTCCGGGGCCGTGGTCGTAGAGCAGGCGTCGCAGCCGCGTCGTCTTCCCCGGCGAGAGCCCGAGCGAGGAGAGCGGCGGCCGCCGGGGGCGGACGCCCGCTGACCCCGCGGGAACGGTCGCCGACGAGGCCCCCATCGCACGGACCGACGGTTCGCTCATGGCTCTGCCTCCCGTCCACCGGGCGGCGCGATTTAACGGTTGGTCCGCCCGCCTCGCGGCAGCTGCCGGCGGCCGCCGCACCCTTTATGCCCCCACCCCCGTACGCCGTCGTCCCCGGACGCCTCCGGGCGGTCGATGCGTCCCCAAGTGGTCATCGTCGCCACACTGCTGCTGAACTTCTCGCTCTTCATCGTCAACCTCTGGGTGGCCCTCCTCACCGGGAGCCGGGCGGTGCTCGCCCAGGCGATCTACGCGGTGACGGACCTCGTCGGGTCCGCACTCCTGCTCGGAGGGCTCTTCCTGTCGCGGCGACCGCCGGACCACGAGCACCCGTTCGGCTTCGGGAAGGAGCGGTTCTTCTGGGCGTTCGTCTCGATCGTCGTGACGTTCACGGCGACCGGGATCGTGGCGCTCGTGACCGGGATCGACCAGCTCTACGCGCCGAACCCGATCGACCACATCGCCGACGGCCTCGTCGTGATCGCGCTCAGCCTCGGCGCCGCCGTCGCCGGCGTCTACGTGACGCTCCACGAGCTCCGGATCTCCGGCGAGACGCTCGCCGGCCTCCTGGAGTCGGCGAGCCAGGGGCTGAAGTCGATCTTCTACCAGGACCTGGTCTCGATCGCGGGCGCGTCGGTCGCCTTCGTCGGGCTGCTGTGGGTCTATCGCACCCACGACTACGCGATCGACGGCGCCACGGCGGCGGTGGAGGGGATCCTCCTCGTGGTGGCCGGCTTCGTGCTCACGGCGGAGAGCCGCGCCTACCTGATCGGCCGCGCCCTGAAACCGGCCGTGGCGCGGGAGATGCTCGCGATCGTCGAGCGCCACCCCCAGGTGTCGAAGGTGCGCTCGCTCCAGTCGATGCAGCTCGGTCCGGACGACGCGCTCCTCGCGTTGCGGATCAACTTCCGGGACGGGATGACGACCGACCAGATCGAGGCGACGATCGACCAGGTGACGCTGTCGCTGCGGACGGCCTACCCGGTGCTCCGCCACATCGTCATCGAGCCGGAGTCGTAGCCCTCCGCTCGTCGCGCACGCGGAGGGCGGTGAGGGCGACGAGCGCCCCGGCGATGCCGGCGAAGAACTCGTAGAGACCGACGTTGCCGTACCGGGCGTAGAGCGTCGTGGAGGCGATCAATCCCCCGAGCGTGCCGAGCGAGACGGTGAGGGAGTAGATCGCCATCGTGGTGGCGCGCCCGATCGACGTCGAGAGGTCGGCGAGGGCGGCGAGGGCGGCCGGCCCGTACGCCAGCGCCGGCACGACGGAGATTCCCAGCGCGGCGAGGAGGGGGATCTCCGGGCCGTACGCGGCGACGAGCGCCCCGAACAGCATGACGAGGACGAAGCCGGCGGCGCCGACGTTCATGAGGCGACTCCGGCCGGCCCGGTCGGCCAGCCGGCCGAAGAGCGGCTGCGTCACGACGAGGAGCGAGCCGCCGCCCCCGATCACGGCCGCCAGGAGCGGAAGGGAGAGCCCGGCGCCGCTCGCCGCCTTCCCGAGGAAGACCAGGGCGGTCCCGATGAGGAGGTAGATGACGAGCCACGGGAGCGTCACCAGCAGGACGCTCCCGCGGAAGGCGAACCCGAGCACCGTGCGCAGTCGGAAGCCCGGGGCCCGGACGCCGAGGTCCGCGCCCCGGACCAGGAGGGCGCTGGCCGCGAGCCCTCCGGCGAGGGTCGCGGCGCCGATCAGGAAGATCACCCCCAGCCGCCCGTTCGGAAGCCAGCCGAGCGCCGCGAGCCCCGCGGCGAACCCGGCGATCCAGCCGAACAGGTTCATCGCGTCGAAGCGGCCCATCTCGTACCCCCGCTCGTCGTACGCGGCGCGGTCCGCGACGACCGCGAGGCTCGCCGCGAGGATCGCCCCGCTCGCGACCCCGAACGCCAGGTTCACGGTGCCCAGCGCGAGCGGGTCGCGGGTGGTCGCCACCGCCGCGAACAGCACGGCCGCCGCGGCGATCCCGGCGAACAGCACCGGGAACCGGCCGTAGCGGTCGGCGGCCGCCCCCGCCAGCAGGACCGTCGAGAACTCCCCGACCGGGGCCATCGCGCTGACGAGGCCGACCGTCCCCACGTCGGTCCCGAGGCCGCTCGCGGCGCCGGTGAGGTAGCTCGCGAAGACGGCGAGCGTGATGCCGAAGGCGAACCGCACGAAGAACGTCGCGACGAGCACCGAGAGGAGCGGGCGGGGGCTGTGCCCCGGCGGGGTGCTCGGCGCGGGCGCCGCCACGGGCCCGTCTCACCCGGTCGGCGGGGCCCGCTCGATGAGCTCGATCCAGACGTCGTTCGGGTCGAGGATGAAGGCGATCCGGGAGCTCCCGCCGGAGAGGCGGTACGGCTCCTTCGCCACCCGAACGTTCCGGCTCCGCAGCTTGAGCAGGAACTTGTCGAGCTCCGGCACCTCGAACGCCAGGTGGTCGAGCTGCTCGCCGGCCTCGAACTGGTCCTTCCCCTCCCAGTGGGTGAGCTCCACCCGGGCGCCGCTGGCGGGGTCCCGGACGAAGGCGATCTCGGCGTGGTTCTCGGGGATGGTTCGCCGCCGCTCGAACTCGAGGCCGAGGACCTCCGTGTAGAATCCAAGGCTCTCCTCCATGTTGCGGACCGTGATCGAGGTGTGCAGGAACCGCATGGCGCTCACCGCGCCATCCCCGTCCCGGTACTAGAAGGTCGGCTTGCAGGGCTACGGGTGGCCGAAGGCCAGGCGCACCGGCTCCGACCCCGGCGCCCACGTCCGCTCGACGCGGGCGAAACCGACGCGCTCGAACTGGACGATCGTCCCGGGGTCGAGCTCGCGGACGGACCGCTCGGCGACGCCCGGGGCGTGGTCCCCATCGACGCCCAGGAGGTCGACCGGCACGGCGCCGGCCACGCCGACCCACTGCAGCCGCGGCAGCCGGCGATTTTCCCGGGAGGCGAACGTCGCGCGCAGGACTCCGCCGGGGGGCGGGACCTCGACCGGCAGCCGCACGTTGACGAGGTCCTTCAACCGGACCTCCCCCCCGGCGTGATCCGCGAGGTCGGAGTGGGCGAGGAAGAACGCCGGGCCCGCGGCGACCGTCCGACGTCCGAGTTCCGGTCGGTCCGGGTGGTTCGGAAGGTCGACCTCGGCGAGGTCGAAGGGGTACCCGTCGACCTCGAGTCGGACCGGAGCGGCGACGAACGCCCGCCGGACGGCGACCGGGTCGATGCGCTTGCGGTTCTCGGCGTAGAGCGTCTCCGCGGCGACCTCGATGTCGGCGAGCGACATCCCGAACGACAGGATGAACGTCCGGAGCGCTTCCAGGGAGATCCCGCGTCGATCGAGCGACCGCAACGACCAGGTCCGCGGGTCGGCCCAACCATCGTAGAGGCCGCTCCGCACCTCCCGATTCGCCTTGCTCTTCGCGACCTTCGCTTCGCGGACCCGGAGGAGGCCCCAGTGCAGGAACGGGGGCCCCGAGACGCCCAGGAGGTCCCAGATGAACCGCTGCATCCGGTCCTCGATCACGAGTTCCTTCCCGCGCAGGACGTGCGTGACCCCGAGCTCGACGTCGTCGACCGCCCAGGAGAACTCGAGCATCGGCCACACCGAGTACTTCCTCCCCACCCGGGGATGCTCGAGGTGCGAGATCCGGAAGAGGACCCGGTCCCGGAACGCGGGGTCCGGGTCGGAGAGGTCCGTTCGCAGGCGGAGGACGGCCTCCCCGGGTCCGTAGGCGTTCCCGAGCATCCGGTCCCAGCCGTCCAGCGTCTCCTCGACCGTCTGCGACCGCTCCGGGCACGCCGCTCCCGCCGCGCGCCGCTCGCGGAGGAGGTCGGCGGCGCACGTGCAGACGTAAGCGCCCCCTCGTTCGATCACCCGGCGCGCCCAGGGGTAGAAGAGCGGCACTCGGTCGGACTTGTAGAAGACCGCGTCCGGCCGGACCCCGGCGAGTTCGCAGTCTCCCCGGATCAGGTCGAAGAACTCGGGCTCCGCCCGCTTCTCTTCCGACCCGATCGTGTCGTCGAAGACCAGCAGGATCCGGCCGCCGTACTTCTGCCGATAGTAGTCGTTGACGTAGAGCAGGCGCCCGTGACCGATGTGGAGCGCGCCGTTGGGGAACGGGGCCAGCCGGAGGACGACCGCACCGTGCCGGGCCCCCGGGAGCTCCGGAAACTCGCCCGTGGCCGCTCGCTCCTCCTTCGGTCGGCCGGCCTCCGGTCCCCCGAGGGACGCGAGACGGTCCTCGAGCTCCGGCACCGGGAGGCCGTCGATCTCGGCGACCACCGAGGAGACCAGGTCCCGGACCTCCGCCGACCGGCTCCGGAGGCCCGGCTCGGTGGCCAAGAGACGGCCGAGGACCGGACCGGTCTCGGCTCGCCCGTCGTGCTCGATCGCGTTGGCGAGCGCGAGTCGACGCACCCGCTGCTCCACCTCCGGAGGCAGGCTCACGGGAGCGCGACGCGCGGACGAGTTAAAGGCGTTCGCGCGGCGGTCTCCGGTCGGACGGTCGGGTCCCGGGCGGACGCGGCCCGATCGTGGCGTCGACCGCCTCGGCGAGCGTGATCTCCCCGGTCAGCACGCGGTGCGCCGAGGTCCGCGAGATCGTGACCCGCCCTCCGCTGCCTTCGCGGCTCATCCGCTGGAGGTTGGCGACCTCACCGGCCGTGAAGGAGACCGGCAACGGCTCTCGGACGAGCGGCCCCGAGAGCGCCGCGATCCGTCGGGCCGCGGCCGCATCCCGCGGGCGCCGCCGTCCCCGGGGCGTCGTCCCCCCTTCGTCCACGAGCTCGACGGAACGCCGGTGCGCGAGCAGCTCGTTGATGATCCGGTTCCGCGGCAGCGGGTCGCCCGACCCGACGCGGAACCGCACCCTCCGTCCCGGGAACCGGTGGTGGAGCTGGACGGCGAACGGTCCCGCGGCCGCCGGTCCTTCGAGGTTCCCCTCGGCCAGGACGCGGGAGCCTGCCAGGACGGCGTACCCCGGGCGAGGTCCGGGATCGAGCCCGACGACGATCTCCTCGGCCGGGTCGGTCGACGTGAGCGCGTGGCCGACGGCGGCCGCGAGCGCGCGCCGGTCGACCCCCTCGGCGACGGCCAGGACGTTCGAGTGGGAAATCCCCGGAGCTTCCTCGATCGAGGTCAGGACCACGGCGACGCTGTCCGGGATCCGGTCCCCGGGCAGGAGGCTCACGACCGGCAGTCGTCGCTCCCTCAAGAACCCCGCCATCTCCTGGTAGAGCGACGGATCCCGAGTGACGAGCGCGACCGACCGGAGTCTCACCGAAAATCCTACGAGGATATGCGGCATTAACCTTACCCCTCCCATGACCGTCTGCTTGCACTGCGGAGAACCGGGCGCCCCGGGTGCCCTGTTCTGCACGAAGTGCGGCTACACGCTTCCGCAGGTCGACCCGGCGGGGCCCGCTCCGGCGGGCGGGGCCGCAGCGACCCC